>NZ_JAFCUB010000009.1:0-118158 GCF_049896325.1 Caulobacter sp. DWP3-1-3b2 | reverse complement strand
ATGAGCGCGACGTCGACCTTCACCACCGCCGCGGCCGCCAAGACCATGATCGCTACGGTCACCAACGCCCTGGGCACCGCGGCCAACAAGCTGGCCTCCTTGGGCACCAGCTCCACCGGTCTCGACACCCACCTGACCTTTGTCGGCAAGCTGCAAGACAGCCTGGACGCCGGCGTCGGCAACCTGGTGGACGCCGACCTGGCCAAGGAAAGCGCCAAGCTGCAGTCGCTGCAAACCAAGCAGCAACTGGGCGTGCAGGCGCTGTCGATCGCCAACCAGTCGTCTTCGTCGATCCTGAGCCTGTTCCGATAGGAACGAAGATAGAGGCGGGTCTTCGGGCTCGCCTCCGCCTTTCTCTCGCGCTTCCGCGCTAGGGGAGGGATCACCAGAGGAGCCGCCCTAACCCGGCCGCGATAGGAGTCATGGAAAACAAAGTCGCGTTGACGCCCATTCTATCGGAGTCGTCCACGCCCCCCTCGACTATCGTTCCGACCGTCCCGGGTTTGCCCGCGAGCGGCGTTCTCAAGTCCGCGCCAAAGGAAGCCGCGACCGTGGAAAAGCTGGCCGTGGCCGATGGTCCCCGACCGGGAGATCTTCGCCTGGTGATCGAGCAGGACGCCAAGACCGGCACCTACATCTACAAGACAGTGGATCGGCGGACTGGCGACATCCTGCAGCAGTTCCCGCGCGAAGACGTCCTGCGCTTCAAGCAGGCCGAGCACTACGGCCCGGGCGAGGTTTTTGACGGCCTGACCTGAAGGGTCAAGCCGCCCTCTGTCATGATCGCCGCGACCTGGCGTCGCAGGCGAAACATGGTTTACGCGCGTTAACCATATTCTTACTCCCTGAGCTTCAATCTGACGGCCGACCTGCTCGGCCGCCGAATCGCGTTCCGAGCCCCATTGGCAAGAACCGCCGTTCGGAGACCGTGATGACGCTTAGCGTGAACACCAATCAGCCCGCGCTGATCGCTCTGCAAAACCTCAACAAGACCAATGACGAGATGTCGGGCGTCCAGAGCCGGATCAACACCGGGCTCGCGATTTCCAGCGCCAAGGACAACGCCGCCGTCTGGTCGATCGCTCAGGACCAGCGGGCCGACCGCTCGGCGCTGTCGGCTGTGAAGATGAGCCTGGACCGCGCCACGTCGATCACCGACGTGGCCCTGGCCGCCGGCGAATCGGTCTCCGACTTGCTGACGCAAATGCGTGAAAAGGTGGTCGCGGCCAAGGACACCTCGCTGTCGACCTCGTCGCGCAAGGCCCTGAACGCCGACTTCCAGGGGCTACTGAAGAACCTGACCCAGGTGGTCAACAGCGCCGCTTTCGACGGCGCCAACATTCTCAACGGCAGCGAACCGGCCAATATCACTTTCCTGGCCGACGCCGACGCTGTGGCATCGATCACGCTGAACCTGCAGAACCTGTCGCTGGGTGGGACGATCAATACACTGGCGGCGACCGACAACATCACCACCACGACCTTGGCCGCCTCGGTGCTGACCAAGCTGGACGCCTCGCTGAGCGCTGTGAACCAGGCCGTCGGCTCGATTGGCTCGCAAGCCAAGCAGATCGACGCCCACAATACTTTCATCTCCAAGCTGAACGACGTGCTGGAAAGCGGCGTGGGCAACCTCGTCGATGCCGACATGGCCAAGGAAAGCGCGCGATTGCAGGCGCTTCAGGTCAAGCAACAGCTTGGCGCGCAGGCGCTTTCGATCGCCAACCAGGCTCCGCAGATTATCCTGTCGCTGTTCAAGTAACGGCGGCTAGGCCGACGCTCCGGACAAAGGTAGAGTTGCCGACGGCTCAGTAGGGGGAATCGGCAGGGCATGATCGAGCTTCGCGATCTGACGGACGGCGATGAGGCCGTCCTGTTCCAGTGGCGGGGCGAGCCCGAGGTCGACCGCTGGATGTCCGACGCGGCCTTTCCCAGCCGCGAGGCGCACGCCGCATGGTTCCAGGATCTCCGCACCGATCCCGACATGCGGGGCTGGATGATCGAACGGGCCGGCGCGCCCTCTGGCCTCCTCACCCTGACGGGCCTGCTGAGCCATCATCGCCGGGCCGGCTGGAACTGGTTTCTCGGTTCGGCCGAGGCTCGGGGCAGGGGCGTGGGCCGCGCCGCCCAGGTGTTGGGCCTGGACCGCGCCTTCGGCGAGCTGGGTCTGCACAAGGTGTTTGCCGAGGTCATGGCCGACAACGACGCGGCCCTGAAGGCGCAGGCCGCTTCCGGCTTTCGCCGCGAAGGCTATCTGCGCGGCCACGTGCTGAAGAACGGCGAGCCGCGCGACGTGGTGCTGCTGGGCATACTGGCCGAGGAATGGCGCGAACTGGGCGGCGCTGTGCGTCGCTCACTCGCCGACGCCCACCTGATCGCGGCCTGAATTCATACCTCTTAACGAAACGTAAGTCCTGATCCCCCACAATGAAACCAAGGGGCGTATTGCGCCCGTTGGAACCCGCTGTGATCAGTTTCGATTCCAGTCTGCTGCTCGGATATTACCAGGCGAAGTCCGCTGGTCAGGCCTCGGGGACGTCCGCGACCGGCGTCTCCACGTCTTCCGCCTCCAATACCTCTGGCAAGAAGCCGGTGCCCAGCGCACCCTGGACCGGGAAGGCGGGCGAACCCAGCGGATTGGTCAAGGCCGCGCTGAACGGCCGTAAGTTCGTCGACGAAGGCGCGGCCCTGGCCGCCGCCCCGACGATCACCGGCGACTACAAGAAACTCTTCGCCACCTACCAGGCGCTCAACACCCTGTCGGCGATCGCCAACCGGTCGGGCGAGAAGAATGTCACCGAGAGCGAGATCAAGCGGCTGCAGACGGTGTTCGCCAAGGGCTTGAGCGACGTCAACAGCTACATCCAGAACCTCAGCACCGACGCCATGCGCCTGACGACAGGCGCGGTGATGACCAGTGACAAGTCCAGCGTCGGCGTTCCGAAGAACAATTACGCCTACGTCACCAACACCCTCTACAGCGGCCAGGTCGATGACGAGGTGCCCACTTTCAAGGGCAATGTCAGCTTCACGATGGACGTCAAGAAGTTCGGCGTCACCACGAGCCTGACCATGGATTTGTCGGAGATGGGCGCGACGCCCCGCACGATGTCCAACGTGGTGACCTTTTTCAACAGCAAGCTCGACGCCGCTGGATTTGAAACCACCTTCGCCGTCGAGCGGACGGTGGGGGCCGAGCGGACGACAACCGTCAACGGCCAGAGCGTCAAGTTGCCGCCCACCGGCGACGACTTCGCCCTGCGCATCCGCGGCGATTCGACCGAGGCCCTGACCTTCGCCGCGCCCGCGCCAAAGCCTGCCGTCTACATCACCACGGCGGCTGGCAATCCGGATCCGGACAAGGACACCAAGACCGACGACGCGGTCATCGAAAATACCCTGACCAAGTACGGCCCCGGCACGGCCGGCCAAGTGGGGACCAAGATCTTCTCCGACACGCTGGAAGGCACCGTCTCCACCGTCCACAAGACCATGACCGGGCCCGACGGCTCGCTCTATGTGCTGGCCGATGTCGATGGCGCGACCAGCAGCCAGACGATCAAGGGCGATCAGGACGTCGCGCTGCTGAAATACGATTCCGTCGGCAAGTTGCTCTATGCCCGCACCCTGGGCGCCACCAGCACCGCCATCGGCTACAACATGGCGATCTCCGACACCGGCCAGGTGGCGATCGCCGGCTCGGTCACCGGCAAGCTGTCGGGCGCCGCCGATGGCCCGATCAATTCCGACAGCGCCGGTACGCTGACCGACAGCTTCGTCACGCTCTATAACGCCAAGGGCGATGAGACATGGACGGTCCGTCGTGGCGGCATGCTGGAGGACGAGGCCACCGCCGTGGCCTTCGGCCAGGACGGCGTGGTCTATGTCGGCGGCCGAGCCAAGTCCGACCTGCCGGGTTCGGCCAATGGCGCCACGCAAGGCGGCTATGACAGCTATCTGACCGGATTCGCCGCCGACATCACCGGCGCGCCCAAGGCTCTGTTCACCACCCATTTTGGCGGTGAAAACAACGACACGGTCTCGGGTATCGTCGTCAACGGCACGCAGGTGATTGTCGCCAGCAACGAAGGCAGCGAGGCCATGCTTCGCAGCTTCGACGTCTCCACCAGCATCGTCACGGAAGACCGCACGGCGCTGAATGACAAGGAAGTCTGGGTCACCGCGCCGGTCACCTACACCAAGGCCGCCACTTTCACCGCCGGCGCGACCCGCGACCTGGGCACGCTGCAGGGCGGCAATATCGCCGGCTTGGCGATCGACAACGGCCAGCTCTATATCGGCGGCTCGACCACCAACGGCGCCCTGACGATCAACAACAAGACCGCTGCCGCGTCCGGCGGCTCGGACGGCTTCGCCGCGCGCGTTTCGCTGGACCTGACCAGCACCGCCCAGGACGCCCTGGCCTATTACGGTGGCGCGGGCGACGACACCGTCACCGGCATGGCCGTGTCGAACGGCCAGGTCTGGCTGGTCGGCGCGGCCGGCAAGGACCTCGGCGGCCAGGCGACGGTCGGCGACAAGGACGGCTATGTCGCCCAGTTGGACGTGGCGGCGGGAACGGTCTCCTGGCAGCAGCGCCTGACCGGCAAGGACGGCTACGCCACCCCCACCTCGATCGCGGTCGACGCGTCCGGCGCCAGCAGCCTGGACGCCTTCGGCCTGCCGCGCGGCGTGATGGACTTCACCCAGTCGGACAAGATCGTCTCATCGACCTCGGCGCGGGCAGGCGACACCTTCCAGATCCGCACCCGGGCGCGCGGCGCGCTGACGACGATCAAGATCGACGCCAACGACACCCTCGACACCCTGGCCGACAAGATCCGCAAGGCCTCGGGCTTCGCCGCCAAGGTCGAGTCCGTCAGTTCCGGCAACAGCCGTAGCCTGCGGATCAGCCCGTCTCAGACCACTTCGACGGTCGAAGTCCTGCCCGGCAAGGGCGGCACGGACGTGCTGGAGGCGCTGGGCCTCAAGCCGGGCATCGTGCGCAACACCAAGTCCGACCACGGCCAAACCATCTCGGCCGACGGCAAGGGCCCGATCTACGGCCTGTCGCTGGACACCACCCTGGACCTCAGCGACGACAACGGTCGCAAAGCCGCGTCCGCGGCTATGACCAAGGCCCTGTCGGCCGTGCGCACCGCCTATCGCGAAATGGCTGACACCGCCAACGGGGTGAAGCGCGCCGACGCGACCGCCTCATCGGGCGCGACGACCGGTAAGGTCCCGGCCTATCTGACCGCCCAGGTCGCCAACTATCAGGCCGCCTTGAACCGCCTGACCGGCGGCGGCTAGCGCGAATTCACCGGATCCGAACTGGCTCTTGACCGGTTCCGGGCCGCTTCCATTCGCCTTGGTGCCCCGCCGGACTTGAAAGCGTCATCCTCGCGTCGTAGCCAGGGATCATGGAAGTTCTCAAAGACCGACGCGTGTTGTTCGGCGGCGCCGCCGTGGCTCTGGTGCTGGGCCTCGCCATCGCCTTTGGCGTGATGCATGGCAGCAAGTCCTCGACCGACGATCCCCCCGCCGCCCGCAGTGGCCTGGTCGTCGAGACCGGTCGCGCCGATGAGACCAGACTGGACGCGACCCGCCCGCTGCGTTGCTTTGTCGGCGGTCAGTTCGTCGGCGAGACCACCCTGGCCGAATGCGCCAAGAAGAACGGCGTGGCCACCGGCGCTCTCGACGTCGGCGTCGACGAGACCGGCGCCCTGGCGGCCGCCGACCAGGCCGGCATGGTCCTGACCCCACTGCCGCCGCCCGCCGAGGCCCCGACCCTACCGGCTCCGTCGGCGACCCCCGTCATCCCGATCCCCGCCGCCGCGTCCGGCGCGCCGCTGGCGGTCTGCTGGCGCTATCAAGGCAGCGAATGGCGCAAGCAGCCGGGCGAGATCACGCTCAACGCCTGCGCCCAGCAGCTCTACAGCGGCAAGTGCGAAAGGCCCGGCGGCGCCACCTATGGCCGTTGGGGCGACGAGACACTTCGCCTGGTGCCGGGCCACGTGGAGTCGTCGTCCGACAACCGCAGCTTCCATCCGATCATCGAACAGGGGCCAGGCTGCTCCATCCCGTCCGCGTAGAGAGATTTAAAGACCATGCGCTTGCTTCCCGTCGCCGCTGTCTCCCTGCTCGCCGCCGCCACGCTGCTGTCCGGTTGCGACAAGCGCACCTCCGCGCCGTTCGAGGCCGGGGTCTGTTTCCACGTCGCCGAGCAGAAGGACGGCACGCTGAAGTACAATCCGGTGGCCAGCAACGTTCCCAGCATGGAGCAGTGCGCCGCCGACCTCGAGGGCATGCGCCTGCGCTTCCTGCGCCTGGGCAGCCAGAACCGCGAGCTGACGGGCGCCTATCAGGGCAAGTTCATCTTCGTCCAGAAGGAAGGCATCTATCTGGGCGACACCTATGAGGGCTCGCGGTTCATGTCGCTGGTCCGCACGGGCGATGGCCGTTTGGCCGTGCCGGGCGCCATTCGCGAAGTCCAATAATGCGGGCTGACGCGGCGAGGCGGTGGATAACCCGCCTCGCTCCACAGGAACGTTTGCAGAACAAAGCTTGATTTTGCTTTCAGGAACTCGTTAACGTTCTCCCCAGATTTCGGCGCATAGGGTCGCCGGGCGAAAAACGGGAACTGCGTCCATGGCAGGCAGCGTCAACAAGGTCATCCTGGTGGGAAATCTCGGGGCCGACCCCGAAATCCGCACGCTCAGTTCAGGCGACCGCGTCGCTAACCTGCGTTTGGCCACCTCGGAAAGCTGGCGCGACCGCACCTCGGGCGAGCGCAAGGAGAAGACCGAATGGCACCGCGTGGTGATCTTCAACGATAATCTCGTGAAGGTCGCCGAGAGCTATCTGCGCAAGGGCTCGACGATCTATATCGAGGGCGCGATCCAGACGCGTAAGTGGGCCGACGCTTCGGGCGTCGAGAAATATTCCACCGAGATCGTGTTGCAGAAGTTCCGCGGCGAACTGACCATGCTCGGTGGCAAGGCCGACGGCGCCGGCGCCTCGGGTGGCGGTGACCCGGGCTATGACAGCGGCTACGGCGGCGGCGGCGGTGGTTCGAGCGGCGGCGCGCCGCGCAGCCAGCCCAGCGGCCCGCGCGAGAGCTTCTCGGCCGACTTGGACGACGAAATTCCCTTCTAATTTTCCTCTAGAATCACGTTGTAATAAGTGGCCGCTTCCCATTGGAATCGGCCACTTTTTTATTGCATCTGCCAATTTGTAATAAGTCGACTTAGCGTGGGTAAAACCCACCACGGTCGAGTGTAAATGAAAGGGCTCAACGACCATTTGCGTGTTCGTGCCACAAAGGGGGTGCGAGCGACTCCGGTCGTTCTCGGCCCCGGGCCTAGGCGAGCTTGCGCTGGCTCGGCCGGCGATGAACGTCGCTAGCCGAGCCCAGGTGTGGCAGCTGTCGTCGCCCGCCGGGCGACGCGAGAGGATGTCCGGCTCTGTCCTGGGTGACCATCGGTCAAAACCCCGATCTCGCGGCTGGAGGCTTCAAGGCGCCCGCGTCATCCGGCGGGGTTCACGGGCCTTCGCCGGATCACCAGATTGCGGATTTCAGTCATGTCCTCCATGGCGAACTTGACTCCTTCGCGGCCCAGCCCCGAGTCCTTGACTCCGCCGTACGGCATGTTGTCGACCCGGTAGCTGGGTACGTCGCCGACCAGGATCCCGCCGACTTCCAGCACGTCCCAGGCGCGCATCACCTTGTGGATGTCTCGGCTGAACACGCCTGCCTGGAGGCCATAACGGCTGTCATTGACCTCGCGCAGCGCGTCTTCAAAATCGCTGAAGCGGGATAGCACCGCGACAGGGCCGAACGCCTCCTCGTCCCGGACCTTCAAGCCGGGCCGGACTCCCTCCAGCAGGGTCGCCTGCAGCATCGCGCCTTCACGACCGCCGCCGCAGAGCAGAGTGGCCCCCGCGTCGCGGGCTTCATTGATCCAGCCTTCGAGGCGGCGCGCTTCCTTCTCGTCGATCATCGGGCCGATGAAGACCTTCGGGTCCTGCGGATCGCCAGCGACGAGCACGCGGGTCTTCTCGACGAGGAGGTCGCGCAGGGCGTCGTAGATGTCGTCGTGGATCAGGATGCGCTGCACGCCGATGCAGGACTGGCCTGACTGGTAGAAGGCGCCGAAGATGATCCGGTCGGCGGCGTCCCGCAGGTCGGTGTCGCGGTCGACGATCACCGCCGCGTTGCCGCCCAGTTCCAGCACCACCTTCTTCTTGCCGGCCTTGGCCTTGAGCGCCCAGCCCACCTCGGGCGAGCCGGTGAAGGACAGCAACTTCAAGCGCTCGTCGGTGGTGAACAGGTCGGCCCCGTCGCGGGTGGCGGGCAGGATCGAGAACGCGCCCTTGGGCAGGTCGGTCTCGGCCAGCACCTCGCCAATGATCAGCGCGCCCAGGGGTGTGCGCGAGGCCGGCTTCATCACGAACGGACATCCCACCGCCAGGGCGGGCGCGATCTTGTGAGCCGCCAGATTGAGCGGAAAATTGAACGGCGAGATGAACGAGCACGGCCCGATCGGCACGCGCTTCCACATGCCCTGATAGCCCTTGGCGCGCGGCGAGATGTCCAGCGGCTGGACCTCGCCGGTCATCCGCACCGACTCTTCGGCGGCGATGCGGAAGGTGTCGATGAGCCGGGTCACCTCGCCCCGGGAATCGTTGATCGGCTTGCCCGCTTCCATGCACAGGGCATAGGCCAGTTCGTCGAACCGTTCCTGGAAGCGAGATACGCAATGGGCCAGCACCGCCTGACGTTCATAGGCGGCCATCTCGGCCATGGGCCGGGTCGCCTCGACCGCCGCTGTAATCGCCTTGTCGATGGTCGCCGCGTCGGCCAGCGCGACCCGGGTCGCCACCTGGCCCGAATATTTATCGGTGACCTCCAGATCCTGGTTCGGAGTCTTGGCCTCGTTCGCCAGGTACAGGGGATAGGTCGATTTCAGGGATGGCATGGGTCGCTCCGATGGGTTGGTGCTTAGGTCAACGCTGCAGACCGTCGCCGCGACCCGGACGACATCGTACATTCGGCGGATCTTAACCTAACCGACCCGCCCAGCGTCCAGACTGCATTGTCCTGCTCCGGGTCGCGATCACGGTCAAGATTGTAGGTGCACGGCTTGATGGTCAGGGTGGCGTTGTCGAAGAAGCCGGGCCGCGCCACCGGTCAAGACCCTCGATCCTGTCCTGCTGGTTGGGCTCCTGGTCACCCGGCATCGTTCAGGCCGGCGACCTAGGCGGTCAGCGCGTCGACCACCGTCTCGCACAGCCGGTGGGTCTCCAGCGCGTCCAGCGCCGACAACCGTCGGCCGTCGCGCACCGCGCCGAGGAAGGTGTCGCACAGGTCCTCGAACCCGCGCTGGCGGCCGACCGAGGTCCAGTTTCCGCGTCGGTTCAGGGCCTCGGCCGCGCCCAGTTCGACGACCTGGTCAATGTCGATGATCCGGCGCTTCAAACCGCTACCAGAGACTTCGAGCGTCTCCTCGCTGGCCCCGCTGGCCCGGTTCATGATCCCGATCGCGTCGCGGCCGCCGCCTGATAGCGACAGCATCACGTGCTTGAGCCGGCCGTCGTTGACCTGGCCGCGCACCGAGGCCTGGTCGGCGCCGGGGGCAAGGAACCGCAGGGTGTCGACGACGTGAATATAGTCGTCGAACACCGCCCGGCGCACTTCGTCCAGTGGGCCGGCGCGGTTCTTCTGCATCACCACCAGCGGCAGGCCGAGAGCGGCGGCGTCGCGATAGGCGGGCGCATGGCGGCGGTTGAAACCGACCATCAGCGACACGCCGCGCGTCTCGGCCAAGTCGACGAGCGCCTCGCTATCGGCCGCATTGTCGGCCAGGGGCTTGTCGATCATCGTGGGCACGCCGACCTCCAGAAGGCGGCGGACGATGCCTGGATGGGCGGCGGTGGCGGCGTGGACGAAGGCCGCGTCCAGGCCGTCGGCAAGGGCAGCGTCGAGGTCTGTATGCAAGCGATCCACGCGCCAGGCCGCACCCAACTCCGCCAGGGTCGCGGCGTCGCGCGTGACAAAGGTCAGGGCGACGTCGGCGCGAGGCCCCAGCACGGGCAGGTAGGCCTTCTTGGCGATGTCGCCCAGGCCGATCATGGCGATGCGCAGGGTCATGGCTGGTAGGCGTCCGTGAGCAGGTGGTCGGCGAGGGCGCCAGCGTCCCAGGATTCCGCGCGCGGCGCGAGGAACAAGGGCGTGTCGCCCAGGAACGGCGTCAGGGCCCGAGCCGTCTGGCTCAGGTCCGGCGCGTCCGGGCTTTCGCTCATCACCACGGCGGCCACGCGCGCTCCGGCGCCGCCCAGGGCGACCAGGGCGGTCAAGACGTGGCTGATCGTGCCTAGATAGGAGCCGGCGACCAGCAGCACCGGCGCGCCGAGCGCGCTGATCATGTCGAGATTGGTCTCGTGGTCGGTCAGGGGCGACATTACCCCTCCGGCGCCTTCCACCAGCAACAGGCCGTCGCGGACCTCGGCGGCGCGGGCCAGCGCGTCGATGACCATGTCGTCCAGGATCAGGGTCTGGCCCTCCAACCGGGCGGCGATGTTGGGCGACAGCGGCGCAAGGTAGCGGCGTGGGGCTATGCGGAACACCTCACCGGGCGCGCCCAACGCCGCCGCCAACCGAGCCGGGTCGCTGCCGGCCGCGTCCCTGGGATCGAAGCCGCTGACCACGGGCTTGAACGCGTCGACGCCCGCGCCTCGGGCCTTCAGGGCGCGGATCAGCGCGCAACTCACATAGGTCTTGCCGATGTCGGTGCCGGTTCCAGTGACGAACAAGGCGGGCATCAGCGCGCCTTCACATAGTGGCGCACCAGGTCGGCCAGGCGCGCGATCTCGGCGTCGGGGTGGTCGGCGCTGAAGGCGATGCGCAGGCGGGCCTGCCCGTCCGGCACGGTGGGCGGGCGAATGGCCACCACCAGGAAACCCTCGGCCTCCAGCGCCTGTGAGGCGTCCAGCGCGGCCTCGGCCTCGCCAAGGATCACCGGCACGATGGGGCTGGCGGCCAAGGGCAGGCCCACAGCGGCGGTGAAGGCGCGGGCCTTGGCCAGGGGCAGGGCGGTCAGGGCCGGCTCGGCCTCGATGATGTCCAGCGCCGCCAGGGCGGCGGCGGCGGCGGCGGGCGGCAGGCCAGTGGTGTAGATCAGGGTGCGAGCGCGAGTCTTGATCAGGTCGACCACGGCCTGGGACCCACAGACATAGCCGCCGTAAGAGCCCAGGGCCTTTGAAAGCGTGCCCATCTGGAACGGGATTTGGGCGTCGGGGAACAGGGCGGCCGAGCCGCGACCCTGGGCCAACACGCCCACGCCATGGGCGTCGTCCGACAGAAGCCAGGCGTCATTGGCCTCGCAAACCGCCGACAGCCAGTCGAGCGGGGCGAGGTCGCCGTCCATCGAGAACACCCCGTCGGTGGCGACGATGGCGTGTCGGGCGCTGGCCCGGTGCTGCGCCAGCAGGGCGGCCAGGTGGTCGGTGTCGTTGTGGGCGAAGGGGATGATCCGCGCGCCCGACAACTGGGCCCCGGCCCAGAGACAGGCGTGGGCCAGTTCGTCGATTAATATGAGGTCGCCCGGGCCGGCGAAGGTGGGGATCAGCCCGGCATTGGCAAGATAGCCGGAGCCGAACACCACGCAGGCCTCGGTTCCCTTGAGTCGGGCCAATCGCGTTTCGAGCTGGGACAGCAGCGGATGGTCGCCGGTCACCAGGCGCGAAGCGCCAGCCCCCGCGCCATGGGTCTCGATCGCGGCTCGAGCGGCGGCCTTGACTTGAGGATGGTGCGCCAAACCCAGATAATCGTTGCAGGAAAACGACAGCAGCCGACAGCCGTCGCGCTCTACATAGGCCCCGGTCAGACGCTGGGTAGGCCTCGGGCGGCGCAGCAGGCTGGCGGCTTCCAAGCGGTCCAGCTTGTCGCCGGCATAGGTGTCGAGGCTGTGCATCAGGGTTCCAATTGCGACGCGACGCCGGAGGGCATAGGCAGTGCGCCCCGCCTAAGCAACAGGATCGCGCCATGACCCTCGAAAGCCCAGCCTGGCTGGTCCCATCTTGGCTTGAGAATGGCGCGCCCCATGTCTGGCGGCCCTATTGTCAGATGAAGACCGCGCCGCCGCCGCTGCCGGTGGTGGCGACGCGGGGTTCGCGGTTGATCCTCGACGATGGGCGCGAGCTGGTCGATGGCCTGGCCTCGTGGTGGACGGCCTGCCACGGCTACAACCACCCGCACATCGCCGCCGCCGTCCGCGACCAACTGGAGCGCATGCCGCACATAATGTTCGGCGGCCTGGCGCATGAGCCGGCCTATCGCTTGGCCAAGCGGTTGGCCGATCTGCTCCCTGGCGATCTGAACCACGCCTTCTTCGCGGAGTCCGGCTCGGTGGCGGTCGAGATCGCCATGAAGATGGCGTTGCAGTTCCATATCAATCGCGGCGTCGGTGGCCGCACGCGGTTCCTGTCGTTCCGGGGCGGCTATCATGGCGACACCCTGGCGACCATGACAGTCTGCGATCCCGAGGAGGGCATGCACAGCCTGTTCGCGGGTGTCATGCCTAGTCAGGTGATCGCCGATTTGCCGGTGGACGCCGCCTCCGAAGCCGTCCTCGACGCCCTGCTGGCCCAGCGGAGCGGGGAGATCGCCGCGATCCTGACTGAGCCGCTGGTCCAGGGCGCGGGCGGCATGCTGTTCCACGACCCCGAAGTGCTGCGCCGCCTGCGCCGCCTGGCCGACAAGCATGGCGTGCTGCTGATCTTCGACGAGATCTTCACTGGCTTTGGCCGCACGGGAGAGCTCTTCGCCATGCAGGCAGCGGGGATCGAGCCGGACATCGTCACCCTGTCCAAGGCCTTGACCGGCGGGACCCTGCCGCTGTCGGTGGCTATCGCTTCGACCAAGGTGTTCAAGGCCTTCTGGTCCGACGACCCCGGCGCCGCCCTGATGCACGGGCCGACCTATATGGGCAACGCCCTGGCCTGCGCCGCCGCCAACGCCTCGCTCGACCTGTTCGAGGACGGCGCCTGGCGGGCCGACGTCGCGCGGGTCTCTGCGGCCCTGGCCGAGGGACTGGAGCCCTGCCGCACCGCGCCGGGCGTGGTCGACGTTCGGGTGCTGGGCGCGATCGGCGTGGTGGAGTTCGACCAGCCGGTGGCGGTCGGCGCCCTGTGCGAGGCCTTCGCCGCCGAGGGCGCCTGGATCCGGCCGATGGGAAAGGTCATCTATCTGACCCCGGCCTTCACAACGCCCGATGCCGACCTGGCGCTCCTCACCGCAGCAATCCGCAAGGTCGTGGGCGCCGGCGGGGTTGAAGGAAGCGGCGGGGTCTGATCCAAGCGGCGCCATGTCCTCCACCAGCCCCCAGAGCGGACCTCTTAGCGGCCTCGAGCGCCTGGCGATCCTGGCCATCATCCTGGTCTGGGGCCTGAACAACTGCGCCGCCAAGGTGGCGACGGCGGAGCTTCCGCCGATGATGGTCGGCGCGCTGCGGTTTGGCCTGGCTCTGGCCTTCCTGTTTCCGTTCCTCAAGCCGCCGTTCCCGTGGTCCCGGCGATTGGTGGCGATCTGCCTGCTGTCGGGACCAATCCATTTCGGCCTGATCTACATCGCCTTCGGCATGGCCAAGTCGCTGAGCCCACTGGTGGTGGCCACCCAACTGTGGATCCCATTCACGGCGCTGTTCGCCTGGAGGATGCTGGGCGAGAGCATGAGGCCGTTGGCGATCGCCGGCCTCGTCGTGGCCTTTGGCGGGGTGGCCTGGATGAGCCTGGACCCGCATGGCGCGGCCGACCTGCCGGCCATCGGCCTGTCCATTATCACCAGCGCCTGCTGGGCCCTGGCCACCGTGCTGGTGCGCCAGACTCCCGGCGCGCCGCCGCTGAAGGTCCAGGCCCTGACCGCCGCCATCGCCGCGCCGGTGCTGCTGGCGCTGTCGTTCGGCTTCGAGCCCCATGTGGTGGAGCGCGTCCAAGCCGCGACGCCCATCGCCTGGGCCTGCGTGGCCTTCGCCGGGGTCGTCTCGACCATCGGGGCCAGCGCCCTGCTGTTCTGGCTGGTCCAGCGCCGCGAGGCCGGGCGGGTGACGCCCTATTTCCTGCTGACGCCCTTGGTGTCGTGCACCATCGGCGTGGCGTTCATGGGCGACAGGCTGACGGCTCAGTTGGTGATCGGGGCCGCCGCGACCATGGCCGGCGTGGCGCTGGTGGCCCTGACAGCGAAGAAGGTGGTCCCGGCCGAGGGCGAGGCGACCTAGCAGCGCCGTGGAAGCGGACGGGGACGCGCGCCTGCGCGCGTCCCCGATCCCGTTAGCCCTACTTCACCACCCCGCACGCCACCCGCGCCCCGGCCCCGCCGATCGGCTGGGTCTTGTAGTCGTCGGGGCTGGCATGGACGACGATGGACGAGCCGTCGGCGTCGAGCAGGGCCGGGCGGCCGCCGGCGCCGTTCAGCGACACCAGCGGCGAGAACAGCTCGGCGGTCGCCGAACCGTCGGCGGCGGCGAACAGGTTGGGCAGGTCGCCGTTGTCGTTGCCGGCGGGGTTCAGCAGGCCGTGAACCACGGCGGTGGTCGTATGGACATGGGCGCCGGCCGACTTGAAGTCCGGCGCTCCGCAGTCGCCCTTCTCGTGGAAGTGCAGGCCGTGCCAGCCCGGCGTCAGGCCCTTGGCCTCGATGCGCAGCAGCACGCCGTGCGGGGCCTCGGTCAGGGTGGCGGTTCCGAGCGTCTTGCCGTCGGCGCCCTTCAGCTCGGCGGTGGCGGCCTGAGCGATGGAAGCATGGGCCGCAGTCGCGGCGGCGATCAGGCCGAACGACAGGGCGAGGGCGGTCAAACGCATGGGAAACTCCTGGAAAGGACCCAAGGGACATGGGGGCTGGGGCCGCGAAGGTGGCGTCTTGATGATGGGAATGCTAACTGTTTCTGACGGTTCCGTGTTCGATTCTGACGGCGAAAAATCCCCTTGAGCGATGATCAAAACACTATCCCCGGCGCACCGGCTTCTCCGGCTGCCCGTGGGGACGTAATTCCCATCAATATCGAGGACGAACTGCGCCGTTCGTATCTCGACTATGCGATGAGCGTGATCGTCAGCCGAGCGTTGCCGGACGCGCGCGATGGCCTCAAGCCGGTTCACCGCCGCGTTCTGTTCTCGATGCACGAGCAGGGCCAGACGCCCGAGCGTTCGTACGTGAAATCGGCCCGGGTGGTCGGCGACGTGATGGGCAAGTATCACCCGCACGGCGACGCCTCGATCTACTTCACCCTCGTCCGCATGACTCAGTCGTTCTCGATGGGCCTGGTGCTGATCGACGGCCAGGGCAACTTCGGTTCGGTCGATGGCGATATGCCAGCGGCCATGCGCTACACCGAGTGCCGCATGGCGCCGCCGGCCATGTCGCTGCTGGCCGACCTCGACAAGAACACGGTCGACTTCCAGGACAATTACGACGGCAAGGAGCAGGAACCCGTCGTCCTGCCGTCGCGGATCCCCAACCTGCTGGTCAACGGCGCGGGCGGCATCGCCGTCGGCATGGCCACCAATATCCCGCCCCATAATCTGGGCGAGATCATCGACGCCTGCCTGCTGATGGTCGACGATCCCAACGTCACCACCGACCAACTGCTCGACATCGTTCCCGGCCCCGATTTCCCGACCGGCGGTGAGATCATCGGCCGGGCCGGTCCGCGCCAGGCGCTGCTGACCGGCCGCGGCTCGGTGATCATGCGCGGCCTGGCCACCGTGGAAGAGATCCGCGCCGGCCGTGAAGCCATCATCATCACCGCCATCCCCTACCAGGTGAACAAGGCCAATCTGGTCGAGTACATCGCCGAAATGGTGCGCGACAAGCGCATCGAGGGCGTGTCGGACATCCGTGACGAGTCCAATCGCGACGGCATGCGCATCGTCGTCGAGCTGAAGCGCGATGCCTCGGGCGAGGTGATCCTCAACCAGCTCTACCGCTTCACGGCGCTGCAAAGCTCGTTCGGCGTCAACATGCTGGCCCTGAACAGGGGGCGGCCCTCGCAGATGGGCTTGCGCGAACTGATCGAGATCTTCGTCAATTTCCGCGAAGAGGTCGTGGTTCGCCGCACCAAGTTCGAGCTGGGCAAGGCGCGCGATCGCGGCCACGTGTTGGTGGGCCTGACCATCGCCGTCGCCAATATCGACGAGTTCATCCACATCATCCGCTCGTCCAAGGATCCGACCGAGGCGCGCGAGCGCCTGGTGGCCAAGGCCTGGCCAGCCGGAGACATGCTGCCGCTGGTCGAGTTGATCGCCGACCCGCGCACCCTGCAGGACGAGGGCGGCCTGATCCGCCTGACCGACGAGCAGGCCCGCGCCATCCTGGCCCTGACCCTGTCTCGCCTGACGGGCCTCGGTCGTGACGAGATCGGCGCCGAGGCCGCCACCCTGTCCGAAGCCATTCGGGACTACCTGGACCTGCTGTCGGACCGAGCCAACATCATGGCCGTGGTCCGCGAGGAACTGGTCGAGGTGCGCGAAAAGTTCGCCATCCCGCGCCGTTGCGTGATCGTCGACGGCGACGCCGACGTGGAGGACGAAGACCTGATCGTCCGCGAGGACATGGTCATCACCGTCACCCTGGGCGGCTACGTCAAGCGCACCCCGCTGGCCGCCTATCGCACCCAGCATCGCGGCGGCAAGGGCAAGTCGGGCATGGCCACCAAGACCGAGGACGCGGTCACCCGCGTGTTCTCGGCCTCGACCCATTCGCCGCTGCTGTTCTTCACCTCGGGCGGCAAGGTCTACAAGATGAAGGTCTGGCGCCTGCCGCAGGGCGTCGCCAACAGCCGGGGCAAGGCCTTCGTCAACCTGCTGCCGATCGAGCCAGGCGAGACCATCACCTCGATCCTGACCCTGCCCGAGGACGAGGCCACCTGGGACGGCCTGGACGTGATGTTCGCCACCCGCTCGGGCAGCGTGCGTCGCAACAAGCTCAGCGACTTCGTCGACGTTCGCCGCAACGGCAAGATCGCCATGAAGCTCGATGAAGGCGACGGCATCATTGGCGTGGCCGTCTGCGACAGCAGCAAGGACATCCTGCTGAACACCGCCGCCGGTCGCTGCATCCGCTTCTCGACCGACGAGGTGCGGGTGTTCGCCAGCCGCGACTCCACGGGCGTGCGCGGCGTGCGCCTGGCCAAGGACGACAGCGTCATCTCGATGAGCGTGCTGCGCAATGTCGACGCCACCCCGGCCGAGCGCGCCGCCTATCTCAAGCATCAGCGCGCCATGGCCCGGGCCATGGGCGAGGAGGGCGAAGACGCCCCGGCGGCGGCTGAAGAGAGCGAGGAAGACGTCGGCGAGGCCAGCCTGACCCCCGAACGCATCGCCGAACTGGGCGCGGCCGAGGAAATCCTGCTGACCATCTCCAGCGAAGGCTTCGGCAAGCGCACCAGCGCCTATGACTATCGCCGAACCGGTCGCGGCGGCCAGGGCCTGACGGCCCAGGACCTGTCCAAGCGCGGCGGCAAGCTGGTGGGCTCGTTCCCGGTTGACGAGACCGACCAGGTCCTGTTGGTCACCGACGCCGGCCAGCTGATCCGCGTGAAGGTTTCGCAAATTCGGGTTGCGGCGCGGAATACTCAAGGCGTAACCATCTTCCGCACGGCGAAGGATGAGCACGTCGTCAGCGTCGAGCGCCTGGCCGAAACCGGCGACGACGATGTGACGGGCGACGAAAACGCGACGGACCAGATCTCGTAGCGCGCAGAGGCGGGCCGATGGTCCCGAGGGCAGGGGCCAAAGGCCCAGAAGGTTAGGGGAAAGTATGCGGATCGGACTCTATCCGGGCACCTTCGACCCGGTCACCAACGGCCATCTCGACATCATTGGTCGGGCGGTCAAGCTGGTCGACAAGCTGGTGATCGGCGTGGCGGTGAACATCGGCAAGGGGCCGCTGTTTTCCCTCGAAGAACGGGTCGCCACGCTGGAGCGCGAAACCGCGCACCTGACGCGTATCGCGCAGATCGAGGTTCGGCCGTTCGACACCCTGCTGATGTATTTCGCCCGTGAGGTCGGGGCCCAGATGATCGTGCGGGGCCTGCGGGCCGTGGCCGACTTCGAATACGAATTCCAGATGACGGCGATGAACCAGCAGCTCGATCGCGAGATCGAGACCGTGTTCCTGATGGCCGACCCGCGCCATCAGGCCATCGCCTCGCGCCTGGTCAAAGAGATCGCGGCCCTGGGCGGCGACGTGCACAAGTTCGTCCCGCCGGGCGTGGCCGAGCAACTGTTGGCGAAGCTGGCGAAATAGGGCGGCGGGGCCGAGGTCCGGTTACTGGGCGTAGGCGGAGTCTGTTTTCGACCCCTGAGCGGACCAAAGGAATCCCTCTCTCTTCGAGAGAGGGCGGGGCCCGCCGCGCAGCGGTGGGAGGGTGAGAGGTTACACCCTGTCTGATCGGAGCACGGCCAGGATGTCGTCCGCCGTGCCGCCGGGATCAGCCAGGACACGCTCGTTGTTGAATCTCAGAACCAGGTATCCGAACAGCTCAAGCGTCTGGGTGCGACGGGAGTCGTAACCCTCGCGTCCCGCGTGGGCGGCGCCGTCCAACTCGATGATGAGCTTGGCGGACTCGCAAACAAAGTCCGCGAAATAGCGGTCGATCGAGACCTGTCGCAGAAACTTGAACCCACCCAGCCGGCGGTTTCGGACAAGTTTCCACATGACCTTTTCGGCCAAGGTCTGGTTTTGGCGAAGACGACGGACGGTGGCGGTCGCATCCATGACGACAGCTTGAGCGGAGGCGTTGGGCGAGTTCAACGAGAGAAATCGGGATTTCCGGATGCGGTGAAACCTCTCACCCTCCCACCGCTTCGCGGCGGGCCCCTCCCTCTCTCAAAGAGAGAGGGGTTCAGGACGACCGACCTCCACCCTTCTCTGACTTTCGGAATGTCTGCTTCCTGGCGAACGCCCGCATCCGCCCCGGATGCGGCCACGCCTTAAAGCCTTGGTGGATCGGCGCTCTGGCGTCTGACGATGTCAAGGACCGCCTCTGGCGGCCGCGTCGCGGCGGCGCGACGCGCCGTCCTTGACATCGTCAGACGCCAGAGCAAGCTCGCCATCAAGGTTTCAAGGCGCGGCCTCGCCGTTGCGGGCGGTTGGGTAAGGGGCCCGAACTTCTTCCATTTCAGAACCGTCATCCCGGGCCTTGTGCCCGGGATGACGGTTGAAAGGTGGGTTGGAAAAGCGGGCTCACGGGGATAGAGCGCCCTCCATCCCCATAATCACTCACCCCAAACCCCAACAAATTCAACGCCCTATAAAATAATCAGCGTCACGACCGCTGGCGCGCCCACAACCGCCTCATACTAACCCCGTCTCCGTCGCGGAGGAGGGCGCTTGGTACCGACCCGAAGCGGCGATGGAGATGGAACCGAGCGGGGCCGTGCAGGGCCACGCGCGAGGCAGGCATGGGTCTGGAGAAATCCGGGACCCAACGAAACCTCGCCGGGATCTGCGCGGGTCGACGGGGCCGGGAGTCAAACCGGTCTGTTCCAGGATCTGTCGGAGTCGCTGACGGCCCCTTCCGGGTGACTTTGATCCTGCCCGTCCGAGGGGGAACGTCGATCGGGATGAAACAAGCCCTCAATCGCCGTCCCTCGAGACAAACGGTTTCGCGGAGCGGTCGGTCCACGCCGAAACGCAAACTCTAAACCCACGGTCATCCGGGCTTGGCCCGGCCGCTCCGCGCCTCCTCACCCCTTCAGCGGCCGTCCGCGTGAGACGGCGACGCCGTGCGCCGGAAACTCGCCGGAATCTTCGGCTCTAACCCGCTGCTACTTGTCGTTCGCGTCGCGGCGTTCTACGCCGTCAGCACCAGTCTTTCGGGGATATCCATGAAGCTAGCGTCCCTCGCCGCCGTCATGGCGCTTACTGCGGCTTCCGCCGCCAGCGCCCAAGCGGCTTCCGACTGGCGGACGCCCGATCCGGACAATGTGCTGGTGGTCGACACCAACAAGGGCCGGATCGTCGTCGAGCTGGTCCCGGAGGCCGCCCCCGCCCACGTGGCCCGGGTGCGGGGGCTTGCCAAGGCGCATTTCTACGACGGCCTGACCTTCTTCCGGGTCATCGACAGCTTCATGGACCAGACGGGCGATCCCAAGAACGACGGCACCGGTGGCTCGGACCAGCCGAACCTGACGGCCGAGTTCACCTTCCGGCGCGGCGCCGGTTACGCGCCGCAGGGCAAGGCCGGGCCGGCCGAGATCGGCTTCGTCGGGCCCTTGCCGGTCTGGAGCCAGAACAGCGCCCTGGCGGCCATGACCGCCGACGGCAAGGTGGCCGCCTGGGGCGCCTTCTGTCCCGGCGTGCTGGGCATGGCCCGGGCCGGCGATCCCGACAGCGCTAACAGCCAGTTCTTCTTCATGCGACAGACCAACGCCTCGCTGGACAAGACCTATACCGCCTTCGGCCGCGCCCTGAACGGGCTCGAGGCCATCCGCGCCATCAAGGTGGGCGAGCCGGTGGCCGCCCCGCAGGACAGCATGACCACCGTGCGCGTGCTGTCCGACATCCCCGCCGCCCAGCGGCCTAACGTCCAGGTGATGGACACCGCCGGCCCGGCCTTCAAGGCCCTTGTCGATAAGCGCCGTGTCGAACTGGGCGGGGCCTTTACCCCCTGCGACGTGACTATTCCGGTGCAGGTAAAATGATGCGCGCGCCGATCGCCGCCCTCGCGGTTCTGCTGGCCTTCGGTGCGGCCCAAGCCGCGCCGAAGGGGGCCGCGCCCAAGGTCGCGGCTCCGAAAGCCTCCGACTGGCGCACGCCGGCCGCCGACACCGTGGTGGTGATCGACACCACCAGGGGCCGGATCGTCCTCGAACTGATCCCCGAGGTCGCCCCCGCCCACGTGGCGCGCTTCCAGGAGCTGACCCGCGAAGGGGTCTATGACGGCCGCACCTTCTTCCGGGTCATCGACCGGTTCATGGCCCAGACTGGCGATCCGGACGATACGGGAGAGGGCAGCACGAAAAAGCCCAACCTCAAGGCCGAGTTCACCTTCCGCCGCGACGCCAAGACGCCCTTCGCCGTGGTGGCCGCGCCGGCCGGCACGGAGGTGGGGCTGCTCAGGTCGCTGCCCGTGGTCAGCCAGGCCGCGACCTGGTCCGACGCCACGCCCGACAAGAAGGTCTCGGCCTGGGGGACCTATTGCCCCGGCGTGGTTGGCGAAGCGCGCGACGAGGCGCCGGATTCGGCCAACAGCCAGTTCTTCCTGATGCGCCAGCCCTACCCGTCGCTCGACAAGCGCTACACCGCCTTTGGCCGGGTGCTGTCGGGCCTGGAGGTGGTGCTGGCTATCAAGACCGGAGAACCGGTCGCCAAGCCGCAGGACGCCATGCTGAAGGTGCGGCTGCTGTCGGACATCCCGGTGGCCGAGCGGCCCACCGTGCGCGTGGTCGACACCGCCAGCGCCTGGTTCAAGGGCGAGGTGGCCCGCAAGCGGGCCAGCCGGGGCGCGGACTTCTCGGTCTGCGACATCGACCTGCCGGCCGAGGTGAAATAGGACGAGGCGTCCGTGGATCGCATCCCGGCGGTTTCTTGTTTACATCGCACGGGCTAGAAGCTCTTTCGATTCTCCAACCCTTCTTTCAAGCCTCAAGGGATGACCATGTCGGCCGACCTCGAAAACACTCTGCTACTGACGCTCGAGACCGGGCCCGTCACGATCAAGCTGCGTCCCGACCTGGCTCCTGGCCACGTCGATCGCATCAAGGAACTGGTGCGCGAGGGCTTCTATGACGGCGTGGTGTTCCACCGCGTGATCCCCGGCTTCATGGCCCAGGGCGGCGACCCGACCGGCAGCGGCCGCGGCGGTTCGGCCAAGCCGGACATCAAGGCCGAATTCTCCAAGGAAGCCCACGTGCGCGGGATCTGCTCGATGGCCCGCACCCCCGATCCGAACTCGGCCAACAGCCAGTTCTTCATCTGCCTCGACGACGCCTCCTTCCTCGACAACCAGTACACCGTCTGGGGCCAGGTGGTCGAAGGCATGGAAAATGTCGACGCCCTGCCGACCGGCGAGCCACCGCGCACCCCCGGCAAGATCCTCAGCGCCAAGATCGGCTCCGACGCCTAGAGCATCGCGCGGAAAAGTGGCCACCGGTTTTCCGCAAAAGCGATGCGAAAACAAAAGCCTAGAGCAATCCGTGCGATTCCTATATCGCGCGGCTTGCTCTAGGACAACAAGGGCCCGGGTAAACTGGGGCCCTTTTTCCTGGTTGGCCCCTAGCGCGTGAGAGTGGCGACCACAGGACGGTGATCCGAGCCTAGGGTTGGTCCACGTTCGACACTTACGGTCTTCCAGGCCTTCCCGGCATAGACGTGATCGATGGGAAAGACGGGGAAGGGCGCGGTGGCCACTCGCGAGAACGCCCCGCTGGGCCAACTGGCCAGCGCCCGCGTCCGCCGATCGAGACCCAAGGCCTTGTCCCGGCGGCGCAGGGTGAAAGACCAAGGCGTGGAATTGAAGTCGCCGGTCACGATCAGAGTGTCATGCGGAAACCGGGCCAACGCCTTCACCAGAGTATCCGTCTGAGCTTGTTGCCGACCGGCGGGATAGGGCCACACGAAGTGCGCGCCCGCCACCGTGAAACCGCCGCCCGGATGGCTGAGCGTGGCCCAGGCGCCGGGAAGGCCGAACCCCGACTGTGCGTACTGCCCTGAGGCGGCGATTGGCCAGCGGCTGAAAATCCACGTGTCGCAGCCGTGCTTGGAGGGGCATTTCGTAGAGGCCGGATAGGCTTTGCGCAGACCGGACACCACGGGCCAGGCCCCGCCGCCGCCCTCTTCAAGCACCACCACATCGGCCTTCTGGGCCAGGAGCCAGGCGAGGGTCGTCTGGGGGTCTTCGTTCGACGCCCAGGCGTTGAACTGTATGATCTTCACGGTCGCACCGGCCTTGGCCGGGGCCATCGGCCGCCCTGCGCTTAACAGTTCGGGGATGATCAGCGCGCTGTTGCAGACGATTGCGACGGCCGCCAGGCCCAGGAAAACCTTGCGCTCGGCGTCGCGGGAGAAGGCCGTCGCCAGGGCCAGCGTCGCCAGGCCGCAGAGCAGCCACAAAGGCGCGAAATGGGTCAAGGCGTCCAACCGGTCGCTGAACATGCCGCCCATGCAGGCCAGGCCAATGACCGCGCCGACTAGGCCGAACATTAGGGTGGTGCCGCGGATGAACAGGCTGGCGAGGTCGAGGATCAAGCGCATGATCGCGCCTTAGCATGGCCTTGTGACACGCGCCGCCGCTTAGTCGCCGCCGAAGTACATCAAGCTGACATTGCGGAATTGTTGGTCGCCCACCTGCAGGTCGCCCTTCAGGACGATCCGAGGCTCGCCAGGGTCCGCCCCCTTGGCGGCCTTCAGCGCGCCCAGGTCGAGCGCGCCCGAGAACATCACCTGGCCCAACTTCGGATCGGCGCCGTGGAATCTGACGGCCTGTCCATCCACCCGGTAGGCCGTCGGCATCACGCGCAGCGAGACTGTGTGATAGGCCTGCCCCATCTCGTTGACGGCCGTCGGACTGGCGACATCCTCGAATTCCAGGAAGATCGGCGCGTAGGTGGCCGGGCGATGTCCAGACTCCCACTCGGCGAAGTCGCTGGCCTGGCCGATGTTCAGCGAGCTCAGTTTCAAGTTTCCGGATTGAACGACGGTGTCGGTGAAATAGTAGCCAAAAACGTCAAGCGCTGGATCGTGGGCGAAGGTCACGGGTTCCGGGATCGTCTTGGCCGGGGCGGCGGTCGGAGCGGCTGCGGTTTCAACCCGCTTGCTCTCGGTGGCCGGTTTGCAGGCGGCCAGCGCCAGGCAGGCGCTCAGGACGCAAAGGTGGCGCAAGGTGACGGTCATGTTTTCCCCGAGATGGTGTCGAACGCTCAGGATGGCGGCTTGGCGCGGGCTTTGTCCAATAAAGCCTGGCCCAGGCCGGAGTGTCTGCGCGCTTGACCTGACGCCCCTGTCGTGGCCTTGAAGCCGCCCCATGCGCCTGTCCGACTTCGACTTTCACCTGCCCGATGCAGCGATCGCCCTGCGGCCGGCCGAACCGCGGGATTCCGCGCGCTTGCTCGTGGTCAGGCCGGGCGAGAGCCTTGAGAACCGGATCGTTCGCGAATTACCCGACTTCCTGCGCCCCGGCGACGCCCTGGTGTTCAACGACACGCGGGTGATCCCGGCCCGGCTGATGGGCCTGCGGGCCGGGCGCGGCACCGGCGGCGGCGACGGATCTCCGGTGGCGGTCGAGGCGACGCTGCACCGCCGCGCGGCGCCCGATCGCTGGACCGCCTTCATGCGACCCGGCAAGCGGCTGAAGGCAGGCGACCGGATCGCCTTCGGCCACGACCATGACCGTGCTTGCCAGGCCGGCATGCTGGACGCCACCGTGGTCGCCAAGCACGACGGCGGCGAGATCGAGCTGGCCTTCGACTTCGCTGGCGTCGATCTGGACCTGGCCATCGCCGCCCACGGCGAGATGCCGCTGCCGCCCTATATCGCCGCCAAGCGGGCCGAGGACGACCGCGACCGGGCCGACTATCAAACGGTCTATGCCCGTGAGGACGGCTCGGTGGCCGCCCCGACCGCCGGCCTGCACTTCACCTCCGACCTGCTGGAGCGCCTGAAGGCCAGGGGCGTTGGCCTGCACTTCGTCACCCTGCACGTCGGGGCCGGCACCTTCCTGCCGGTCAAGACCGACGTGGTGGCTGAGCACAAGATGCACGCCGAATATGGCGAGGTTCCTGCCGCCGTCGCTGCGGCCTTGAACGCCGTCCGCGCCGCCGGCGGACGGATCGTCTGCGTGGGCACGACCAGCCTTCGCCTGTTGGAAAGCGCCACGAGCGAGGACGGCGTCGTGCGGCCGTTCGCCGCCGAGACCGCGATCTTCATTACCCCCGGCTATCGTTTCCGCGCCGCCGACGTGTTGATGACCAACTTCCACCTGCCCAAATCGACTCTGTTCATGCTGGTCAGCGCCTTCGCGGGCCAGGCGAGGATGAAGGCGGCCTATGAGCACGCGATCGCCACCGGCTATCGCTTCTATTCCTATGGCGACGGAAGCCTGCTGTTCCGCGCTACAACACACAAGAATGGGCCCGAGCAAAGCTGATGGCCGCCTTTCCCTTCGAGATTTCCGCCACCGATGGCGCGGCCCGCACTGGGGTCCTGAAGACCCCGCGCGGCGACATCCGCACCCCGGCCTTCATGCCGGTGGGCACCGCCGCCACGGTCAAGGCCATGACCGTCGATCAGGTGAAGGACACCGGCGCCGACATCATCCTGGGCAACACCTACCACCTGATGCTGCGGCCCACCGCCGAGCGCATCCAGCGCCTGGGCGGCTTGCACAGGTTCATGCGCTGGGACAAGCCGATCCTCACCGACAGCGGCGGCTTCCAGGTGATGAGCCTGTCGGGGATCAGCAAGGTCACCGAGGAGGCCGTCACCTTCTCCAGCCATATCGACGGCTCCAAGCACGTGTTGAGCCCCGAGCGGTCGATGGAAATCCAGGCCGACCTGCTGGGCAGCGATATTGTCATGCAACTGGACGAATGCGTCGCCTGGCCGGCCGAGGAGAAGCGGGCCCGCGAGGGCATGGAGCTGTCGGCTCGCTGGGGCGCACGCTCCAAGGCGGCGTTCGGGACCCGCGACAGCCAGGTGCTGTTTGGCATCCAGCAGGGTTCGACCTTCCGCAACCTGCGCCAGGAGTCATCGCAACGTCTGCAGGAGATTGGCTTCGACGGCTACGCCTTGGGCGGGCTGGCGGTCGGGGAGGGTCATGAGGCCATGTGCGAGGTGCTCGACTATGCGCCGGCCATGCTGCCCGCCGACAAGCCGCGCTATCTGATGGGGGTCGGCAAGCCGATCGACTTGGTCGAGGCGGTCTATCGCGGCGTCGACATGTTCGACTGCGTGCTGCCCACCCGCTCGGGCCGCCACGGCCAGGCCTGGACCTGGGAGGGGCCGATCAACCTCAAGAACGCGCGCTTCGCCGAGGACGACACCCCGCTGGACGCCAACAGCGACTGCCCGGCCAGCCGCGACTATTCCAAGGCCTATCTGCGCCACCTGTTCAAGGCCGAGGAAATCCTGGGTCAGGTGCTGCTGTCCTGGCACAACATCGCCTTCTTCCAGGCCCTCACGGCCGCCATGCGCGAGGCGATCGCACAGGGGCGGTTCGAGGCGTTTCGGCGAGATTTCAAGGCGCGGCATCTGGGCGACCGCTAAGCGGAATCGTCAGGCGTCCGAGAATGTTTAGCTTTCTCAGACACCCGCCCTTGGGGTCAGCCCCGTCGCCGCGCTTGGCGGGCGTCCAAGAAACCTAAACACAGCTGGACCTTGGCTCCGTTACAGAAACCGGACGTTCCAGAGCCTCCGTCAATCTACCAGATCTTGTAGATCGGCCTTTTCTTCTTCTTGGCCGGCGGCTCAGGCGGCGCCTGCGGTGCGTCGACCAGCGGCGCCTCGGCGTCCTTGGGCTCCGCCGCGGGGGCGTCGATCACAGGGGCGTCCTTCATCCACGGGAAGCGCTTTTCCTCGATGGGCGCGGCGGGCTTGGCCAGGTGCTGGGGCGTGGCCGGCGGATTGCAGCCGCGAGATTCACCCAGGCCCTTCAGATAGGCCCGGCGCACCGCGCCTGACGCGATAGCGGACTGCACCAATTGGTCGTGCTTTTCCGCGCCGCTCAACTTGCGGACCCAGCCGCGCATCGGGATCAGGTCCTGGGCGGCGCTGGCCATGGCGCCCAGGGCCGCCGAACCCGCCATGCGCTTGCCGCGATCCATCAGATCCTCGTTGCCGTCGGCCGGCTTGCGGTCCAGGTCTTCGCCGAGCGCCAGGTCCAGCGGCGCGACCATGGCGATCAGGGTGTCGCAGGTGATCTTCGCGCCGGGCGGCCGGGCATAGGCGTCGGCCATGGCCTCCAGCAACACCGGCGGGATCTTGGTGCGCAGCAGGTTCATGTCGCGCAGCGGCGCACTGGCCGCCCCCTCGAAGCCGGCCTTGTTGGCGTCGGAGGTGGTCTGGATCTTCGTTGGCGCCGCCGGCGGCGGCTCGCTTCGGCTCGCGCAGGCGGCCAGGATCGGAAGGGTGGCGGCGATAAGCAACAGTCTGCGCATGGGCTGACCCTAGCGCGCGGCGGGCGCGTTCGTCATCCGTCTCTTATCTATCAAAGCGCGCTTGCGGCTCAGGCGGGCGCCGACTATGTTCCGCGCCGCTTCCACCGGCCTCCCGCCGCGTCGATGCGGGCCGGTAGCTCAGTGGTAGAGCATTCGACTTTTAATCGAATGGTCGTGGGTTCGAACCCCACCCGGCCTACCAAAATCTGCTTGAAATGATTGGCTAAAGTCACCGCCTGGGCGGAGCGCTCGCGGGCGACGGCGGCCTGGCCGGCGCGCCGCCTCCTGATTGTTTCCGAGCGTCAGGCCCGTTGAAGGTTTGTGCGACGCAGGTCGGAGCTCCGAATCGCGTTGCCGGCAAAACGTGCGAAAATCTCCGTACAGCGCAGTTCGTGGCGACACCGAAAGTTGAATGGTCTAGCACTAGCTGTGGGGCAGTCGGGAGTAGGCGTTTGGCGGCGGGGGCAGGGGTTTCGCAGGGCGTATCCGCGCCTGTCTCGCAGCATGCGCCCGACGACTTCGCGCGCGCCCACGCCGCGTTGCTGCACAACAGAGACCTGCAGTTTTCTCCGACCCTCGTGAAGCCGCCGCACGTGCCCGAATGGATGGCCGCCGTCGGCGAGTTCCTGGCGGCGGTCGCGCCCGCTCTGGTCTATGTTTTCTGGGGCCTGCTGATCGTCGGGGCGGCTGTAATCCTGTTCTTCCTGGCGCGGGAGCTAATCGCCACCCGCTGGCCGTCGCTCAAGCCCGGCAAGGGGCCAGTCCTCGGCGCCGAGGACTGGAGGCCCAGCATCGCCAAGGCCCGCACCCTGCTGGAGGACGCCGATCGCCTGGCCGCCGCCGGCCGCTTCGCCGAGGCCGTCCACCTGATCCTGTTTCGCAGCATCGAGGACATCGAGGCCAAGCGCCCGGACCTGATCCGGCCCGCCTTGACCAGTCGCGACATCGCCGGATTGGACGGCGTGCCCCAAGCGGTGCGCCGCACCTTCAGCCAGATCGCCCGCGTGGTCGAACAGAGCTTCTTTGGCGGTCGGCCGGTCGGGGCCGACGGGTTCGCGGCCTGCCGCAAGGCCTATGAGGGCTTTGCCTTCGCGGAGGCCTGGCGATGAGCGACGCGAGCCTGGAGGGGCCCATCGCGGCGGACGGTGGCGTGCTATTCTCGCCCAAGGTGGTGCTGGGCATGATCCTGGCCGGGGTGTTCGCCTTCTCGGCCTTCGTGGTGCTGTCGACCTATGCGCCGGATCTGCAGTCGGGTGACAACGGCCAGGGCCATGCGCTGTCAAAATCGGCGGTAGGCTATGCCGGCTTGGTCCAGCTGCTGCGCGCGCGGGGGGATCCGGTGATTGTCAGCCGCCGGAATCTGAGCGGCGAGGAGCCGTCCCTGGTCGTGTTCACGCCCAATATGGGCGCTTCGCGCGACGCCTATCAGAAGGCCCAGCTGTCGTCCCGCACCCTGGTCGTCTTGCCCAAGTGGGGCGCGCCGCCGGATCCCCGTCATCCGGGCTGGGTGGGCGCCTTGGACCTGGCGCCGGACGCCATCATGGCCGACGCGCTGAAGGTGGTCGGCATTCCCAAGGCCGCGCTCGCGGCGCGAAAAGGGCTCGCTAACGCCCGGCTGGTCGGGGTGGCGGGCACGGTGGCGGAGGGCCTTGTGCTGGAGACAGGGCCGATCCGGGATCTCCGCGCCGTCTCTGGTCCCGGCCTTCAGCCCGTGATCGTCGACGCCCAGGGCCGCGCCATCTTGGCCCGGCGTCTGCCGACCGACACCTATTTTCTGGCCGATCCGGACCTGCTCAACACCATGGGCATGAAGGATATCCGCACCGCTCGCAGCGGCGTGGCGATCCTGGACACCCTGCGCAAACCTCAGGGCTCGATGGCCTTCGACGTAACGCTGAACGGCTTCACCCGCTCGCGCACCGCGCTCAAGCTGGCGTTCGAGCCGCCGCTGGTCGGCGCGACCCTGTGCCTGGTGGCCGCCGCCCTGTTGATGGGGCTGCACGCCGCCGCCCGGTTCCGCGCCGTCCGGCGCGGCGAGCGCGCCCTGGCCCTGGGCAAGGGCGCCCTCATCGACAATTCCGCAGGCCTGATCCGGATGGCCAAGCGTGAGCCGGCCATGGCCCCGCGCTATGCCGAGCTGCAGCGGGCCGCCGCCGTTCGCGCCATGGGCGGCTCGCGCCTGAGCGGCCAGGCCCTCACCGACTTTCTGGACCGCCAGGGGTCGCGCTTCGCCGCGACCGACAGCGTCTCGAGCCTGGATAACGAGACCCGGGCGGTCCGTTCCCCCAGCGACCTGATGAAGGTCGCCGCCAAATGGTATCAGTGGAGACTGGAGATGACCCGTGAACGTCGCTGAGGTGCAGGCGCTCGCCGGCAAGATCCGAGCCGAGACGGCCAAGGCCGTGGTCGGCCAGAACGACACCATCGACCTGATGCTGACGGCCCTGTTCGCCGGCGGTCACGTGCTGCTGGAAGGTCCGCCCGGCACGGCCAAGACCTTCCTGGCCCAGTGCTTCGCCCAGGCGGTGAACCTGCAGTTCGGGCGTATCCAGTTCACGCCCGACCTGATGCCGGGCGACATTCTGGGCGCCAATCTGTTCAACTTCCAGACCAGCGCCTTCACCTTGGTCAAGGGGCCGATCTTCTGCGAGCTGCTGTTGGCCGACGAAATCAACCGCACCCCGCCCAAGACCCAGGCGGCGCTGCTGGAAGCCATGCAGGAGCGCAACGTCACCCTGGACGGCGTCCGACACCCGCTGAGCGACCGCTTCATGGTGGTGGCCACCCAAAACCCGCTGGAGCAGCAGGGCACCTATCCGCTACCCGAGGCCCAGCTGGACCGCTTTCTGTTCAAGCACGTCCTGGCCTATCCCAGCCTGGCCGAGGAGACGGCCATCGTCTCCACCCATGGCAGCCGCACCGGCCAGCCGTCGCCCGAGGGGTTCGGCGTTAATCCAGCTGGTGACAGCGCGACGATCGCCGAAGCCGTCGCGGCGGTGGCGACCGTGCGCCTGACCGACGACATCGTCCGCTACATCGTCGGGGTGGTGCGGGCGACCCGCGACACTGGCGAGCTGTCGGGCGGCGCCTCGCCACGCTGCGCCGCCATGCTGGCGGTGGCCTCCCGGGCCCGCGCGGCGCTGGAAGGCCGCGACTATGTGATCCCCGACGACGTCAAGGCCCTGGCCCTGCCGGCCCTGCGCCACCGGGTGATCCTGTCCCCGGCCGCCGAGATCGAGGGCCGCAAGGTCGATGACGTGGTGCGCGGCCTGGTCGACCAGGTCGAGGCCCCGCGGTGAGCCGGGTGGAATAGGACCAGGCCTTGCGGACCTACCCCACCGCCAGAGCGATCCTGCTGATGGTCCTGGGCGCGCCCCTGGCCCTGATGCTGGCGCTCGTCTCGGCGCGGCTATGGTTGCTGGGGCCCGCCTGGATCGCGTTGGTCGCGGCGCTGCTGTTCATCGACGCCCTGCTGGCCCCCGGCCGCCGGAAGATGCAGCTGACCCTGACCGCGCCCGCGTCGCTGGCCAGCGGCGCGACCCAGCAGGCTCTGTTCCAGGCGGTGTTTCCGCGCGGCGTGGCGCCGTTCAGCGTGGAGTTCGCCGTCGATCTGAATGACCGGCTGGAAGCCTCGCCGGCCCACGGGCGGGCTCGGGTGCGCGATCGCCAGGCCGGCCTGCGCTTCGACCTGACGGCGACCCGGCGCGGGGAGGGGATCGTCCATCGCCTCTCGGCCCGTTGGCGCGGCCCGTTGGGCCTGATGTGGAAGCAGCGCGACGACCGGCTGGAGCGGGTGATCCCGGTCACCCTCGACATCGCGGGGATCAAGGAAGAGGCCCTGCGCCTGTTCTCCCGCGAGGCCTCGATCGGCCATCGCCTGCAACTGGACCTGGGCGGCGGCAGCGACTTCCACGCCCTGACCGATTTTCGGCCCGGCATGAACCGCCGGGCGATCGACTGGAAGCAGTCGGCCCGGCACGGGGCCTTGCTGGCCAAGGAATTCCACGTCGAGCGTAACCACCACATCGTCGCCGCCATCGACACCGGCCGGCTGATGAGCCAGCCCTTGCTGGGGCGGCCGCGCCTGGACCACGCGCTCAACGCCACCCTGCTGCTGGCCTATGTGGGCCTGAAGATGGGCGACAAGGTCGGACTCTTCGGCTTCGACGCCCGGCCCAATGTAATCAGCGGCGTGACCTCCGGCCCCAACGCCTTTCCGGCCCTGCAACGCCTGGCCTCGGCGATCGACTATTCGGCCGAGGAGACCAACTACACCCTGGGCCTGACCCAGCTGGCGGGCCAGCTCAGCCGCCGCTCGCTGATCGTGGTGTTCACCGACATCGCCGATTCCACCAGCGCGGAGCTGATGCTGGAAAATGTCGGCCGCCTGTTGCGCCAGCATCTGGTGCTGTTCGTGATGATGCGCGACGAGGAGCTGGAGGCCATCGAGCGCAAGCCGCCAGAGAGCCCCGACGACGTGTCCAGCGCCGTCGTCGCCGCGTCGCTGATGCGCGAGCGCGAGTTGGTGGTCGGCCGCCTGCGCCGCATGGGCGTCGAGATCGTCGAGGCCCCCGCCGACCAGGTCGGCCCGGCCCTGTTGGCCAGCTATCTGGACCTCAAGCGTCGGGATCTACTGTGATGGAACAGCTGCAGCTGAAAAGCTCCCGCTTCCGCGCCGAGCGCGAGGACGACTGGCGGCGGCTGGAAAAGCTGCTGGCCAAGGTCGGCAAGGGTTCGGCCCGGGCGCTGAGCGACGAGGAACTTCTGGCCATGCCGGTGCTCTATCGCCAGGCTCTGTCGTCGCTGTCGGTGGCCCGCGCCACCTCGCTGGACCAGAGCCTGGTCGACTATCTGGAAAGCCTCAGCACCCGGGCCTATTTCTTCGTCTACGGCACGCGCTCCAGCTTGGTGGAGCGGCTCAGCGGCTTTTTTGCGCGCGAGTGGCCGGCGGCCGCCAAGGCCCTGTGGCGCGAGACCCTGTTCAGTTTCGCCCTGACCCTGATCGGCGTTGCAGCGGCCTATTATCTGACCATGCACGACACCGAGTGGTTCCACGCCTTCGTGCCCGAGAGCCTGGCCGGCGGGCGCGGTCCGGCGGCCACGACCGAGGCGATGCGGGCCACCCTCTATGACAAGGGCGGCGACCATTCAGGCCTGTCGGTATTCGCCGCCTTCCTGTTCACCCACAATTCCGGCGTGGCGATCTTCGCCTTCGCGCTGGGGTTCGCCTTCTGCCTGCCGACCGCCATGCTGATGACCTATAACGGCGCCATGCTCGGCGCCTTCCTGGCCGCCTTCATGATGCGCGGCTTGGGCTTCGAGGCCGGCGGCTGGTTGGCCATCCATGGCGTGACCGAGATCTCGGCGGTCATCCTGGCCGGGGCTGCTGGCCTGCGGATCGGCTGGACCCTGGCCTTCCCCGGCGACCAGAGCCGACCCGCTGCGATGGCGCAGGCGGGCCGCCAATCGGCCACCTTGATGGCCGGGGTGGTGGTGATGCTGTTCTGCGCCGGCATATTGGAAGGCGTGGGGCGGCAGGTGATCCAGAACGACTTTGCCCGCTATGGCATAGCCCTGGCGACCCTGATCCTTTGGCCGGCCTATCTCTACCTGCCTCGCCGCAGAAAGGCCGGGTCGTGAAGCTCAAGCGCGCGAAAAAGGCCCCCACCACCGTAGTCGCGTCGCCAGGCGACCTGTCGGCGCACGACGCGCGGCGGTCCAGGTCGCTGGTGACGCCGGAGGGCGTGGACCTGCACCTGCGACTGGGCGACGCCGGCGAACGGGCCGCGGCCCTGCTGATCGACCTGGCGATCATCGTGGGCGTGTTGATCGCCTTCAGCCTGGTGACCCTGCTCGCCTTCTTTGGAGCGAAGGGCAAGGGCGGCGACGTCATAGCCACGGTTTGGATGCTGGTGTTCTTCGTGCTGCGGAACCTCTATTTCGTCATCTTCGAGCTGACGCCGGGGGCCGCGACGCCGGGCAAGCGGGCGATGGGCCTGCGGGTGGCGGCGCGCAACGGCGGACGCCTGACGGCCGACGCGATCTTCGCCCGTAACGCCATGCGCGAGATCGAGCTGTATCTGCCGCTGAGCTTCCTGATCGTCAACAACAGCCAGGTCGGCGCCTGGATCAGCCTGGCGGGCCTGCTCTGGTGCGGGGTTTTCCTGCTGTTCCCGCTGTTCAACCGCGATCGCTTGCGCGTGGGCGACCTGGTGGCTGGAACCTGGGTGGTCAAGGCCCCGCGCCGCAAGCTTGTCCCGGACCTGGCGCGGACTTCGCGCCCGTCGCCCGGACGCTTCGCCTTCACTCAGGCGCAGCTCGACGCCTATGGGGTCAAGGAACTGCACGTGCTCGAGGATGTGCTGCGCCGCTACGAGACCAAGACCATCGCCCTGGTGGCCGCCCGCATCCGCCTGAAGATCGGCTGGAAGGTCGCCCCCGAAGAGTCGGACGGCGACTTCCTGGCCGCCTATTACGCGGCCCTGCGCGGGCGGCTGGAGTTGCGGCTGCTGCTGGGCAAGCGCCGCAAGGACAAGCACGACCAGTCTTAGCCGTGGATCGGCTGGGGACACACACTCATGCCTCGCCTTGCGCCAAGATCACAACGGTCGTGGGATGACTGTCTGTCCCCAACTTCGCACGCTGTTTTGGGCTAGGCTGCTGATCTTGCTGAGCTAAATCTTTATCCCCAGCAGTCACTCCCGGCGCCCGTATCCTCATCTCACCTCGTCGCATGGAAAGGGCGCATGGCCAGCGACCGATGCGGCGGCGGGGGGCGATCGAGCGGGGCTGGGCGTGAGGGGGTTACTCACGCGTGTCCGGGGACTTCCATCGTTGGGGGAGCCCGCCCGCCGTCGGCGTCGACGGGGAACCAGCGTGCGTGTCTTGATGATCCGCGCCCCCGTCACCGGAAACCGTCGGAAACGACGGGGTCCGGATCCGGCTAGGCCTTAACAGGGCCGCCCACCGGACGCGGACGGATAACGATGGCGCGGAGCGATCGGCTTCGTCGAAACGGTACACACTAGACAACACTCCGGACGATGTCCGGCGCTCCGCGACCCTTTCCACCTCTTCAGCGGCCGTCCGCGTGAAGTCCTCCCCCCGTGGCGGAGATGTCGGCGAAGCCGACGGTGGGGGGGAGGGATCGGATGTCGGCCATACCTATGATTGCCGACCCCGACACTCCCCCCACCGGTCGCTGCGCGACGACCTCCCCCCGTGGGGAGGACTTAGCCAGCGCTTTCGTTTCCGCCGCTCACCTTCTATATGCAACCGCTCCTCGACTCCCCCGGAAGACCCATGTCGCGCATCCTGATCACCTCCGCCCTGCCGTACATCAACGGCATCAAGCACCTGGGCAATCTGGCGGGATCGATGTTGCCGGCCGACGTCTATGCGCGGTTCCAGCGGGCCCGGGGTAACGACACCCTCTACATCTGCGCCACCGACGAACACGGCACCCCGGCCGAGCTGGCCGCCGCCGCCGCTGGCCAGGACGTGGCCGAATATTGCGCCGAGCAGCACGTGATCCAGCACGACATCGGCCGGGCCTTCGGCCTGTCCTGGGACCATTTCGGCCGCTCGTCCTCGCCGCAAAACCATCGCCTGACCCAGCACTTCTGCGAGGTGCTGGAAGCGCGCGGCCTGATCGAGGAGCGGGTCGACCAGATGGTCTATTCCATCGACGACGCGCGCTTCCTGCCCGACCGCTACATCGAGGGCACCTGCCCGCACTGCGGCTTCGAAAAGGCTCGCGGCGACCAATGCGACAACTGCGGCAACCTGCTGGACCCCACCGACCTGAAGGATCCCTATTCGGTGATCTCCGGCTCGCGAAACCTGGAGGTGCGCGACACCCGCCACCTCTACCTTCTTCAGACGAAGGTGGCCGACCGGATCCGGGCCTGGATCGACACCCGCCGGGACTGGCAGCTGCTGGCCAAGTCCATCGCCTACAAGCACCTTGACGAGGGCCTGATCGACCGGGGCATCACCCGCGACCTGGCCTGGGGCATCCCGGTGACCAAGGGCGAGTTCCCGCGTCCGGGCTTCGAGGACAAGGTCTTCTATGTCTGGTTCGACGCCCCGATCGAATATATCGCCGCCACCCAGGAATGGGCCGACCAGGGCGCGGGCCGCGACTGGAAGTCGTGGTGGCGCACCGATGCGGGCGCTGACGACGTTCGCTACGTTCAGTTCATGGGCAAGGACAATGTCGCCTTCCACACGGTCAGCTTTCCCGCGACCATCCTCGGCTCGGAGGAGCCCTGGAAAAGCGTCGACATGCTCAAGGCCTTCAACTGGCTGAACTGGTACGGCGGCAAGTTCTCGACCTCGAACAAGCGCGGCGTGTTCATGGACGCGGCCCTGGAGATCCTGCCGCCCGACTTCTGGCGCTGGTACCTGACCTCCAATGCGCCGGAGAGCAGCGACACCGCCTTCACCTGGGAGCAGTTCGCCAGCGCCATCAACCGCGACCTGGCCGACGTGCTGGGCAATTTCGTCAACCGCATCCTGAAATTCACCGAAGGCAAGTTTGACGGCGTGATCCCCGACGGCGGCGCGCCTGGGCCGCTGGAGGAGAAGCTGTATGCCGACGTCTCCGCCCGCCTGGCTGACTTGACCGAGCAGATGGACGCCATCGAGGTGCGCAAGAGCGCCCAGGCCCTGCGCGCGCTCTGGGTGGTCGGCAACGAATATCTGCAGGAAGCCGCGCCTTGGACGGCGATCAAGACCGACCGCGATCGCGCCGCCGTGATCGTCCGCACCGCCCTGAACCTGGCGGCGCTGTATGCCCGGATCTCGGCGCCGTTCATCCCGTTCGCGGCCGAGAAGATCGCCGAGGCGTTCGCGATACCGTGGCCGCCCGAGTGGCCGACCACCGACGCGGCGGCCGAGCTGTCGATCCTGCCCGTCGGCCTGTCGGTGCGGGCGCCGGAGGTGCTCTTCAAGAAGATCGAGGACGACCAGATCGCTGAATGGACCGAGCGGTTCGGCGGGGCGGAGTAATGTCGTCCTTCTCCCCTTTCGGGAGAAGGTGGTCTCGCGGAGCGAGGTCGGATGAGGAGCTGACGGACGGGTCCGCCGCGAGCGGGCAGGGCGGCGCGCCCCCTCATCTGTCAGCTTTGCTGACACCTTCTCCCGCAAGGGGAGAAGGGATTTGAAGGCGGCGTCCCAAACCCGCCTGGGCCTGTTCTACGTCGTCTCCTATCTTGGCACCGGCGTCAGCCTGCCGTTCATCGCCACCTATTTCCATTCGCGCGGCCTGACGGGCGCCCAGATCGGGTTGACCCTGGCCCTGCCGATGCTGATCCGGCCGTTCACCGGTCCGGCCCTAGCGGTGTGGGCCGATGGCTTCGCCCTGCGGCGCACCCCCCTGGCGTGGCTGGCTTTAGGGGCGGGGGCCGGCTATCTCGCCCTGCTGGCCGCCCCGGGGTTCCCGGCTCTGCTGCTTTGCTGGCTGGTCGCCATGACCTGCCTGACCACCCTGACCCCGTTGATCGACGTCATCACCCTGCGGCGCTCGAGGCTGGAGGGCTTCAACTACGGCGTGCCGCGCGGCGCGGGCTCGGCGGCCTTCATCGTCGGCAACCTGGCCATGGGCGCATTGCTGGCGGTGGCGGCGCCGAGCATCATCCCGATCTGGATCGCCGTGGCCGTGCTGGGCTGCGGCCTGGTCGCCCTGACGATCCTGCCGCCCGACCGGGTGCACGAAACTCAGGTGGCGCCGGACAAGTCGATGCGCTGGAAGGGGCTCGGCACGCTGCTCCGCGACAAGACCTTCCTGCTCGCCGTGGTGACCGCCGGCCTGATCCAGGGAACCCACGCTTTCTACTATGGCTTCTCGACCCTGCTCTGGCGGCGCGAGGGAATTTCCGAACCGATGATCGGCGTGCTCTGGGGCGTCGGCGTGGCGGTCGAGGTCGGCTTCATGTGGTTCGCCGAGCCCTGGCGGCGCAAGGTCGGGCCCGAACGACTGCTGGTGCTGGGCGGGGCGGCCGCGGTGATCCGCTGGACGGCCCTGGCGTTCGCCCCGCCGCTATGGCTGCTGTTTCCGCTGCAGGCCCTGCACGCCCTGACCTTCGCGGCCAGCTTCATGGCCTCGCTGCGCCTGATCGAGCGCTTGGCCCCGCCGCAGAGCGCCTCGGCCGCCCAAGCGATCAACTCGGCCCTGTCGGCTGGTTTCATGCTCGGGGTGGCTACCCTGGCGTCTGGCCCGCTGTTCGACGTCTTCGGGGTGAGGGGGTATCTGGTGATGGCGGTGATGGGCGCGCTGGGGCTGATCGGGGCGTTGAGGCTGACGGGGCTGGCGGGTCGCTAAGTCGGGTTGGGGACCACGCACAAGTGCATGTCCCCGTCAGAGACCCGGCCGGGGACATGCACTTGTGCGTGTCCCCATTCGCGACCGCGGTCTAGATCTCGTAATCCAGCTCGCCCTCAAGCCAGGCGACGATCAGTTCAGCGGCCGCGACGGGGTCCATTTTCGTGGTGTCGATCCGCAACTCCGGCGCTTCCGGCGCTTCGTAGGGGCTGTCGATGCCGGTGAAGTTCTTCAGGTCGCCGGCTCGGGCTTTCTTGTACAGACCCTTGACGTCGCGTTCCTCGGCCACCGCCAAAGGCGTATCGACGAACACCTCGACGAACTCGCCATCCTGCAGGATCTCGCGCGCCAGGCGGCGCTCGGCCCGGAACGGCGAGATGAAGGCGGTCAGCACGATCAGGCCGGCATCGACCATAAGCTTGGCCACCTCGGCGACCCGGCGGATGTTCTCGACCCGGTCCTCCTCGGTGAAGCCGAGGTTCTTGTTGAGGCCGTGGCGGACATTGTCGCCGTCCAGCAGGTAGGTGTGGCGGCCCAGGGCGTGCAGCCGCTTCTCGACCAGGTTGGCGATCGTCGACTTGCCGGCGCCCGACAGGCCGGTGAGCCAGACGACCCGGCCGCGCTGGCCCTTCAGGGAGGCGCGCGAGGCCTTGCTGACGTCGGTGTGCTGCCAGTGAATATTGTCGGCCCGGCGCAGAGCGAAGTTCAGCATGCCCGCACCGACGGTGCGGTTGCTGATCCGATCTATGAGAATGAAGCCGCCCAGATCGCGATTGACGCTGTAGGGCTCGAACGGGATGGCCTGGTCGAGCGACAGGTTCACGAGGCCGATCTCGTTCAGCTCCAGCTTCTTGGCGGCCAGGTGCTCCAGCGTGTTGACGTTCACCCGATGCTTGATCTCGGTGACGCTGGCCCCGACCATCCGCGTGCCGATCTTCAGCAGGTACGAACGGCCCGGGGGCAGGGGCTCGTCGTCCATCCAGACGACGGTGGCCTCGAACTGGCCGGCCACGGCGACGGGGTCGTCTGCGGCCACAAGGATGTCGCCACGGCTGACGTCGATCTCGTCGGCCAGGGTGATCGTCACCGACTGGCCGGCGAAGGCCTGGGGCAGGTCGTCGGGCAGGGTGACGATGCGGGCGACGGTGCTCTCGCGGCCCGAGGGCAGCGACTTGACCTTGTCGCCCGGCTTGACCGTGCCGGCGGCGATCTGGCCGGAGAAGCCCCGGAAGTCGAGGTTGGGGCGGTTGACCCACTGCACCGGCATGCGGAACGCCTGGCTTCGCAGATCGTCCTCGACCTCCACGCCCTCCAGCCAGTCCATCAAGATCGGCCCGTCGAACCACGGCGACTCCTCGCCCCGGCCGGCCATGTTGGCGCCGGTCAGGCCCGAGATTGGGATCGGGGTGAAGACCTGCAGGCCGATCTGGTCGGCGAAGGCCCGGTAGTCGGCGACGATCTCGTCGAACCGCGCCTGGTCCCATCCGACCAGGTCCATCTTGTTCACAGCCAGCACCACGTGGCGGATGCCCAGCAGCTGGACGAGATAGGAGTGACGGCGGGTCTGGGTCAGCACCCCCTTGCGGGCGTCGATCAGGACCACGGCCGCATCGGCGGTCGAGGCGCCGGTGACCATGTTGCGGGTATATTGCTCGTGACCGGGGGTGTCGGCGACGATGAACTTGCGCTTGTCAGTGGAGAAGAACCGGTAGGCGACGTCGATGGTGATGCCCTGCTCGCGCTCGGCGGCCAGACCATCGACCAGCAGAGCGAAATCGATCGCTCCACCCTGGGTCCCGACCCGCTTGGAGTCAGCCTCGAGGGCGGCCATCTGATCCTCGAAGATCATCTTGCTGTCGTACAGCAGGCGGCCGATCAGCGTCGACTTGCCGTCATCCACGCTGCCGCAGGTAATGAAGCGCAGCAGCGACTTGTGCTGGTGGGCCAGCAGATAGGCGTCGATGTCCTCGGCGATCAGGTCGGAGGGCTTGTAGACCGTGTTCACGGAAGCGGGGGCCATCTAGAAATACCCTTCCTGCTTCTTCTTTTCCATCGAGGCCGACTGGTCGTGGTCGATGGCCCGGCCTTGGCGCTCGCTGGTGGTGGTCAGCAGCATTTCCTGGATCACCTCGGGCAGGGTCGAGGCCGTGCTCTCGACGGCCCCGGTCAGCGGATAGCAGCCGAGGGTACGGAACCGCACGCTCTTCATCCGGGGGACTTCGCCCGGACGCAGCCGGAAGCGATCGTCATCGACCATGATCAGGCTTCCGTCGCGTTCGACCACTGGCCGCTCGGCCGCGAAGTAGAGCGGGACGATCGGGATGTTCTCCAGGTGGATGTATTGCCAGACATCCAACTCGGTCCAGTTGGAAATCGGGAAGACTCGCAAGCTTTCTCCGGGGTGCTTGCGGGTATTGTAGAGCTTCCACAGTTCGGGCCGCTGGTCCTTGGGGTCCCAGCGCTGCTCAGAGGTGCGGAAGCTAAAGACGCGTTCCTTGGCGCGGCTCTTCTCCTCGTCGCGGCGGGCGCCGCCGAAGGCCGCGTCGAAGCCATGCTTGGCCAGCGCCTGCTTGAGGCCCTCGGTCTTCCAGAGGTCGGTGTGGAGGGCGCTGCCGTGGTCGAACGGATTGATGCCGCGCGCCTCGGCCTCGGGATTCTTGTGCACCAGGAGTTCAAAGCCCAACTGGTTGGCGATGGTGTCGCGCAGGTCGTACATCGCCCGGAACTTCCAGGTTGTGTCGACGTGAAGCAGCGGGAAGGGCGGCTTGGACGGATAGAAGGCCTTGGCGGCCAAGTGCAGCATGACGGCGCTGTCCTTGCCGACCGAATAGAGCATCACAGGCCGTTCGCACTCTGCGGCGACCTCGCGCAGGATGTGGATGCTCTCGGCCTCCAGCCGCTGAAGATGCGTCAGGCGCTCGGGAGTCACGCGAGCCGAAGTCAGCGCACTCATGGACGTGTCCGCAAAGGCGTCGTGCGACAAGGAGGCGACTGGGCTAGGGGGCAAAACGCATGTCCGCAAATGGTAAAGCGCCGCCGCCATGCCATGGGCGCGGCGCCGACCGGTGATCCTGGGACTGCACCTAGGTGCGGCGGAACAGCGGGGCAAGGCGGAGAAAACTGCAGACGCTGTGAGCTTCGATGGGAGGCGCGACCACGGTCGCTGCCTTTCATGACCAAAAGTTCATTCGAGCTTGGGCGCAAACTGTCGCATAACGCCGGTATCGGATTGTGGGCTCACCGATGTCATCCCTGGCTGAATTCATCGCTGCGATCATGCTCTGGCTATCGGCCATGGCCCTGTGCCAGTTCGGCGTGGTCGTTGAGCATCAGGTCAAGGCCCCGTCCAAGGCCGAGCGCACCGTTGCGCGGTCGCCGCGCCAGCAGGCCGTGCAAAGCACCATGAGTTGCGCTCATCGCCAGCTTGCCGCGGTTCGCGCCTAGGCCTTTCACGAGCAGGCTTCGCGGCAAGTTCACCTCTGACGGGAAAACCGCCGGAACCCGCTATGCGCGCGGGCTTTTCGCCGTTAGGTTTGAGCGTTGCGCGAGGGTGGGGCGCCCGCGCGGCGGTGTTCATCCGGCCCTACGCCGTTCGCTCTGGGACCATGGCTGCGTATGAAGCCTAAGAAGCGCCAACCGCTTGATTTCTCCGGCATCGCGATGGAACCGCCGGTCGAGGACGTCGGCCGTCAAGTCGAGCCCCAGGCCGATGCGCCGGTCAGCGAACCCGACCTGGATCTGGACATCGCCGCTGTGCCAGAAGCCTCGCCGCCGCCGACGCTTGATCGTGGCCCGCTGAACCCCGAACCCACGCCGATCGTGGAGACGCCAAGGACCGCCGCCCGTCGGGGTTTCTTTGCATCGACGCCAAAGGAGCGTCCAGCCGAGGCCGCGTCCAAGGCCGAAGTCGAAAGGCCATTGCCCGTAGCGCCCCACTCGACCGATCTCGGGGCCGAAGATCGTGTCACACCCGAGCCGGAGCTTGACTTCAAGGTCGTCGATCCGATTCCCGCCTTTGCGGCCTATACGCCACAGCGCCCCAAGCGGAACGCCCAGGTCGAGGCCGAGCCGTTCGCGCCGCTGCCCTCCTTCTTGACCGCCTCGGCTGTCCAGTCGCCGGCCCCGGTCGTGGAGCCGGAGGCGCCGGCGAAACGGTCGGAAGCCGCCGTCGCGAAGCCGCGCCAAACCCCGCCAGCGCCGCGGACCGAGCCCACCATCACACCCTTGTCCGCCCCCTACGATGACAAGAAGCCGATGCCGGCCCCGCTCTATTGGAGCCTCGCCGTCGCCGCCGCTGCGCTATGGGCGCTGGCGCCGATCGCCTTTGCCCTGGGCTATGGCGCTGGTGTTCCCGCGCTGAAGGTCGATCAGTTCGCCTTGGCGGTGTTCGCCGCCCTGGCGATCGGTCCCGCTCTCCTGACCCTGCTGGGCGCCTACATGCTACGCCAGGCCTTGGCCGTCTCGACGGAGCTGAAGCGCAATCGCGTGATGACCGACCGCCTGGTGACCCCTGCGGCCCTGGCCTCGGCCGGCGTGACCAGCGCCGTCGAAGGCATTCGCGCCGAGATCGACGCCGCCACAGCCGCCGCCGAGGACGCGCGCGCGCGCGTCCAGGCCCTGCGTGAGGCCTTGGCCGAAGAGACCCTCGCCTTGGCCCAGACCACCAGCGAGTCGGCGCGGATGGTCAAGCAGCTGTCCGACGGACTGGGGCACGAACGCCAGGCCATGCACGCCCTATCGACGACGCTGGACGCCCAGTCCACCGCCGTGGTCGACGCCATCGGCAGCCAGGCGCGGATGGTCGCCGAGGCTTCCGACCTGGCCGAGACCCAGCTTCGCGAAGCCGAAGCCGCGCTCGCCGCCCGAGCCGCCGACCTTGCCGCCGCCGCCTCCGAGGCGTCCGACGCCGCGCGGGTTGGGGCAGAGGACCTCTCGCGGCAAATCGCTCGGCTGGAGACCGCCGGTCAGGGCGTGGGCGACCAGATGGCCGCTGTTGAGCGCAACCTGGCCCAGCAGCGCGCCGTGCTGGTCGCGGCCAGTCAGTCGCTGCGCGCCGACCAGGAAGACTTCGCCGGCGAGGCCGAGACCCGAACCGCCCAGCTCACCGAATTCATCGGCCACACCCGCGCCGGCGCCACCGAGATGGGCGACATGGCGGCCATGGGGGCCGAGGTGCTGCGCGGCCTGATCGGCGCGGCGGCCGACCAATTGCGCGAAGTGGCCGAGACCGCCCGCGCCGAGCGTGAGGCCCTGGCCGCCGAAACCTCCAGCGCGATCACCGCCCTGGCTAGCGCGGCCGGCGGGCAGCGCAGCGATTTAGAGAGCGCGCTCAACGACGCGCTGGATGCCATGGCCGCCGCCGCCCGCAAGGCCAGCGAAGGCGTGGAACAACGGGTCGAGACAGCGCGGGGTCGTGTCGACCAGCTCAATGAGATCGCCTTCGCTGCGGGCCAGAAGGCCGACACGGTGTTTGAGTCGCGCATGGACGAGGCCCGCGATCTGATCGAGCAATCGGCCCAGGTGGTCGAGCAGGCTGGCGCCCGTACGGCCCTGAAATTGGCCGAGAGTGTCGAGACGGCCCGGGCCACCATCGCCGAGATGGAGTCGATGCTGGAGGACGTCGGTCGTCGCACCGCCGACCTGCCGGCCGAAGCCCTGGCCCGCGCCAACGAGGTCCGCGCCCAGATCAACCACGGCATCGAGTCCTTGCGTCTGGCCGCTCGCCAGACCGCCGAGGAGACCGCCGCGATCGACCAGGCGTTCCAGGAGCGGGTTCGTCGCAACTATGACATGCTCAGCGAAGCGGTCAGCCGGATGGGCGTGGCGGGCGCGCCTCAGCCGCCGCCCGCATCGCGGGGAGCCGCGGGGCTAGTGCGTCCGCCTCAAGCCGCCGCCCCGCTGGCGCCGCCCGTGGTCCAGCCGGTCAATGAGCCGAGCGCCGACGAGATCGGCCTGCGCCCCCGCCTTCGCCTGACCCCGACCGCCTCAGATGACGAGTTCCGCTCGATCTTCGACGCCGCCGGTGGCCGCAACGCCGCGCCGCCGCCCGCCCAGCCCACCGAGCAGGCCGAACCACCGGGCGGCTGGTCGTGGCGCAATATGCTGTCGGGCCTGGAAAGCGCCGCGCCGGGCGACGCCGCCCTGGGCGAGAAGATGGCCGCCGAGATCCTGGCCATGGGCATAGACCCGACGGCCCTGCTGCCGCGCGGTCGCATCGACGAGATCGCCGCCACCATCCAGACCCACGACAGTGAGGGCGCCCGTGAGGTGGTCAAGAAACTGGCTCCAGCCGCCATTCGCCGCCTGGTGCGCCGACTGTTCTCCGACGCGGCATTGCGTGCCGACGCCGACCGCTTCCTGCGCCGCTATTCAGGCATGATGGACGAGGCGGCTGATCAGGACCGCGAAGGCTTCCTGGTGGCCGCCCTCTTGTCCTCTGACGCTGGACGCGCCTACCTGCTGCTAGACGCGGCTTCCGGCGATCTGGCCTAGGCCGTGAAGCGTCTGTTCGACGTGGCGGCCTCCGGCGGAGCGCTGCTGGTGCTGGCTGTCCCGCTTCTGGTGCTGGCGGGGGTGGCGCGCCTGACCTCGAAGGGGCCGGCGCTCTATTGGTCGCAACGAGTAGGGCGCGGTAACGCGCTGTTCGCGATGCCCAAGTTCCGTACCATGAGGATTGACACGCCGGAGGTCGCCACCCATCTGCTGGAAAGCCCCGATCGCTGGCTCACCCCCTTGGGCGGCCTCCTGCGCAAGACAAGCCTCGACGAATTGCCGCAGCTATGGAGCGTGCTGGTCGGCGACATGAGCCTGGTCGGGCCCCGGCCAGCGCTGTTCAATCAGGATGACCTCGTGGCGCTGCGGACGGCCGCCGGCGTCGAGACGCTGCGGCCCGGCGTCACCGGCTGGGCCCAGATCAACGGCCGCGACGAGATCGCCATAACGGCGAAGGTGGCTTTGGACGCCGAATATTTGCGGCGCCAGGGGTTCTGGTTCGACCTGCGGATTTTGCTCGCCACCGTGCTGCCCGTCATGACGGGCATGGGTGTAACGCGATAGGGATGCAGTCCTCCCCCCGTGGGGGAGGTGGTCGCGCAGCGACCGGTGGGGGAGATTTACGACGCTCGATCTTGTCCGTGCCTACCTGCCGATCACTCCCCCCTCCGTCGGCTTCGCCGACACCTCCCCCCACAGGGGGAGGACTTGTCAGGATAGCGCTGCGTAGGCCTTCTCCAACGCCGCCACGAACGCCGCGTTGCTCGCCAACTCCCGGCTGAACACCGCCTCCAACTTCAGGAACGACGCCACATCGGTCGAAGCGTCGCCGGTGCAGGCGGCCGCCGTCTCGACCAAACGCTCAGCCAAGGGATCGACGATCTTCACGCCCTCGGCGGCGCGGCGGCGGATGACGTGCATCCAGGCGGCCAAGGGCAGGGCCAGGCGGTCGACCGAGCGGCCGGCCTCCAGCGCATCGACCACCGTGCCCAGGATACGGAACGGCAGCTTTTGAGAGCCGTCCCAGGCGATCTGGCTCAGCAGGTGGCGGATTTCGGGATTGAGGAACCGGGCTAGGATGGCCTGGGCGTAGGCGGCCAGGTCCAGGCCGCGCGGGGCGGTCAAGGTGGGGATGATGTCCTGGACCATCAGGTCCTCGGCGATCTGGGCCAGATCCGGATCGCTGATGGCCTCGAACACCGTTTCATGACCTTTCAGCAGGCCGGCATAGGCGATGGTCGAGTGCACGCCGTTCAGCAGCCGCAGCTTGGCGCGTTCGAAGCCGCGAACGTCGTCGGTCAGGGTGACGCCGACCGACGCCAGGTCGGGCGCGTCGTCTCCGAGCACGTCCTCGACAACCCACTGGGTGAAGGCTTCGCGCTGGATCGGCCAGGCGTCGGACAGGCCGGTAGCCTTCTCGACCCGCTCGCGCAGGGCGTCGTCGGTGGCCGGGGTAATGCTGTCGACCATGGTGCGCGGGAAGCGGCCCTCGGTCTCGATCCAGGCGGCGAGTTCCGGATCAATCGCCTCTGCGAAGGCGACGGTCGCCGCCTTCAGCCGCCAGCCGTTGTCTGCGAGGTTGTCGCAGGCCACCACGGCATAGGGCGGCAGCCCGCCCAGATGGCGACGGCGCAGGCCCTCGACGAGATAACCCACGGCGCTGACCGGCTCGCGCGGATGGGCCAGGTCATGGACAATGTCGGGATGGGCGGTGTCCAGCTTGCCGTCGCCGGTTAGGCAATAGCCCTTTTCGGTCACCGTCAGCGTGACCATCCGGGTCATCGGCGCGGCCAGGCGGGCGAAGACGGCGGGCGGATCCTCGGGCGCGACCAGCACTTCCAGGATCGAGCCTACGATGCGGAAGGTGGTTTCGGCGTCCAACTGGGCCAAGGTGTAGAGACCGTCTTGCGGCTCCAACGCGTCGCGGACGCCCGGGCTCTTCAGCGAGACGGCGCAGATCCCCCAGCGCGGGTCGCTGTTCAGAAGCTGGTCGAAATAGCAGGCCTGGTGGGCTCGGTGAAACGCGCCTGGCCCGAAGTGCACGACGCCGACGGTCACCTTGTCGCGATCATAGGCCGGCTGCGCGACGCTCGGAATGGTGGCGGGATAGCTGACGGCGTTGAGGCGCAGCGGGCGAGAGACGGTGTCGGTCAAAGGGTCACGCCTTGTTTCCAGATGGCAATTTCGCGCTCGCCGTTGAGTTCAGTCTTGGTCTGCTGGCCCGAGGCCGTGGCCACCACCAGGTCCATCAGGGAGTCGGCCGCCGCGTCCATGGTCACGCCCGCCAGCACGACCCCAGCGTCGAAGTCGATCCAGCCCGGCTTTCTCGCGGCCAGAGCGCTGTTGGACGCGATCTTCAGGGTCGGGGCGGGAAAGCCGAGTGGCGTGCCGCGACCGGTGGTGAACAGGATCACCGTCGCACCCGCCGCGGTCAGGGCGGTGGACGACACGGCGTCATTGCCGGGCGCCTCTAGCAGGGTCAGGCCGTGCGGCCCGACCTGATCGCCATAGCGCAGCACCTCGACCAGCGATGAGCGGCCGCCCTTCTGCACCGCGCCGAGGGACTTCTCCTCGAGGGTGGTGATGCCGCCGGCGATGTTGCCGGGCGAGGGGTTCTCGTAGATTGGCTGGTGGTTATCGATGAAGTAGCGCTTGAAGTCGTCGATCACCCGCACCGCGCCGTCGAACACGGCCTGGCTGGCCGAGCGCGACAGCAGCACCTGCTCGGCGCCGAATACCTCTGGAATTTCGGTCAAGACCGGCGTGCCGCCAGCGTCGGAGACCTTGTCTGCGATGCGGCCGACCAGCGGATTGGCGGTGACGCCGGAAAAGCCATCAGAACCGCCGCACTTGAGGCCGACAACGAGGTCGGACAGCGGCGCGGGTTCACGGTGGTCGCGCTCGGCGATCGCGACCAGGGCCTCGATGGCGGCCAGGCCGTCTTCCTGTTCGTCATCGACCATCTGGGTGGTGAACGAGCGCAGGCGTTCGGGATCCAGGCCCGGCGCGGACTCCAGCAGCGCCTTCAGCTGATTGTTTTCGCAGCCCAGACCCAGGATCAGCACGCCGCCGGCGTTTGGATGGGCCGCCAAGCCGGCGATCAGCTTGCGGGTGTGGATCAGATCGTCTCCCAACTGCGAGCAGCCGAACGGGTGAGGGAAGGCAAACACCCCATCCACCCGGCCGGCGAAGCGATCATTGGCCTTCTCGGCGATCCGCCGGGCGGTGTTGGCCACGCAGCCAACCGTGCATAGCACCCAGATCTCGTTGCGGGTCCCGACCCGACCATTCTTGCGGCGATAGCCCAGGAAGCTTCCTGGCGGCGAAGCGAGGTGGTCATCCGGTGTCGCAACGGCGTAGGTGAAGTCCTCGACGCCCGACAGCCGGGTTTCGACATTATGGACATGGACGTGATCGCCGACGGCGATGTCCACCGTGGCCCGGCCAATCGGCCAACCGTATTTCAAGACGTCCTCGCCTTTGGCCGCGGCTCGCTGAGCGATCTTGTGGCCCTTGGGAATGTCGGAGCGAGCGATGATCGACTGACCATGCAGGTCGAGCGTCTCGCCCTCCACGAGGTCGCGAAGCGCCGTGGCGACGTGGTCGCGTGGATCGACGCCGTGGATCGATTCGGTGGCGGCGGAGGGCGGGTCACTCATCAAACTGTTGGTCATTGGGACATTTCGTGTTGCCATCCCCGTCAACGAGGTGGGGAAACCGGTGTCAGCATAGGCCAATTACGCCTGTCCGCGCATCTGTAGCGACGCCTTCGCGCGTAGAGTATGACAAAACAAACCAACGATCGCTGCATGGAAACGCTTTGACCTCGTCCAACACCCCCCTGACGGACAACGATGGCCCGGAACCCGAGTCCGGCCTCGAAGGTGGTCGCAAGCGCGCCACCATCAACGACATCGCCCGCCTGGCGGGGGTGTCGAAGAAGACCGTCTCGCGCGTCATCAACCAGTCGCCCTTCGTGCGCGACGAGACCCGCGAGCGTATCGAGGCGGTGATCGCCGAGTGGGGCTACGCGCCCGATCCCCAGGCGCGGGGCCTGGCGTTCCGCCGCTCGTTCCTGATCGGCATGATCTACGACAATCCTAACCCGCAATATGTCGTCAACATGCAACTGGGCTTGCTGGATGGTATCCGGGGCTCTGGGTTTGAGCTGGTGGTGCATCCTTGCGATCGTTCCAGCCCGACCTTCCTGCAGGATGTACGCACCTTCGTCGAGCGCCAGAAGCTGTTTGGAGTGGTGCTGCCGCCGTCGGTCTCGGAAGACGAACGAGTGGCCAAGCTACTACGCGAGATCGGCTGCGAATATATCCGCATCGCCTCGGTCGAGCTGGACAAGCCCGAGCATATGATCGTCGGTCACGACCGATTGGGCGGCGAGGCCATGGGCGCCCACCTGGTCGAATTGGGCCATCGGCGGATCGGCTTCATCAGCGGCTTGCCAAGCTTCCGTTCGTCGCACGAGCGGCGAGGGGGTTTGGAGGACGCCCTGAACAAGGCCGGCCTGAAGCTCGAAGACGACTACGTGGTCCAAGGCGCCTACACCTTCGAGTCGGGCCTGGCCTGCGGCGAGACCCTGCTGGCGATGGACCCGCGTCCAACGGCGATTTTCGCCGGTAACGATGAGATGGCCGCGGGCGTTCTGCAGGCGGCGCGACGGGCGGGCCTGCAGGTTCCCGCCGACCTGACGGTGGTCGGGTTCGACGACTTCCAGATCGCCCAGGCCGTCTGGCCGCCCTTGACGACGATCCATATTCCGACCCGCGAAGTGGGCCGGATCGCCGCCGAGAAACTGATTAACGCCGCAGTTCGTGAGAAGCGTGATCCGAACAGCCCGATCCCCTATCTGGTCGTTCGGGAGTCGTCGGCCCCACCATCCTCGGTGTAGGGTCGGCCGCGCCGACGTGGCTTGCATAGCGTCATGACACCGGTTACCAAGCGCGTCGAAACGGCCGGTCAACGCCGTCGGCGGATTAGGGAGTAGGAGACGCCAATGGCTCGGCCTCTGATATTTCACGATGACCGCCTGTTCCCGGCAGACGAGCGCACGCGGGGCATCGCCCGTACGCTGTATGGCCAGGTCAAGGATCTGCCGATCATCAGCCCGCATGGTCACACCGACCCGTCCTGGTTCGCGACCAATGCTCCTTTCGAGGACGCCACCGACCTGCTGCTGGCGCCCGACCACTACCTGTTCCGCATGCTCTACAGCCAGGGGATCAGCCTCGACTCGCTGAAGGTCCGCTCCAAGGCCGGCGTGCCGGCGACCGACCCACGCGGCGCCTGGCGGCTGCTAGCCGAGAACTTCCACCTGTTCCGCGGTACGCCGTCCTGGATCTGGCTGAACCACGTTTTCAGCAAGGTGTTTGGGTTCGAGGTCTTCTTGGGCGCCGACACCGCCGATCTCTATTTCGACCGGATCAACGAAGCGCTGGCCACGGAGGCCTTCCGACCCCGCGCCCTGTTCGACCGCTTCAACATCGAGACCCTCGCCACCACCGAGGGTCCTCACGATAGTCTCAAGCATCACCACGCCATCCGTGAGAGCGGTTGGGGCGGCCACGTGATCACGGCCTATCGTCCCGACGCCGTCATCGATTTCGAGGACGAGCGTTTCGGCTGGTCGTTCGACCGCTTCGCTGAAGTGTCAGGCCAGGACGTCACCAGTTGGCGCGGTTATCTCGAAGGCCACCGCATCCGCCGCGCCGCCTTCATCGACGCAGGCGCCACCTCCAGCGATCACGGCCATCCGACCGCGGCCACCGCCGACCTCAGCGACGTCGAGGCCGAGGCGCTGTTCCAGAGCCTGCTAAAGGGCGAGGTGACGCCCGCCAAGGCCGAGCTGTTCCGCGCCCAGATGCTGACCGAGATGGCCAAGATGAGCCTGGACGACGGTCTGGTCATGCAGATCCACCCCGGCTCGCACCGCAACCACAACACCGGCCTGCTGGACAGCCACGGTCGCGACAAGGGCGCCGACATCCCGATGCAGACTGAATATGTCAGCGCCCTCAAGCCGTTGCTCAGCAAGTTCGGCAATGACCCGCGCCTGTCGATCATCCTCTTCACGCTGGACGAGACGGTCTACAGCCGCGAATTGGCCCCTCTGGCCGGCCACTATCCGGTGCTGAAGCTGGGTCCGTCCTGGTGGTTCCACGACAGCCCAGAGGGTATGATGCGGTTCCGCGAGCAGGTCACCGAGACGGCGGGATTCTACAACACCGTCGGCTTCAACGACGACACCCGCGCCTTCCTGTCGATCCCGGCCCGCCACGACGTGGCCCGCCGCCTGGACAGCAGCTTCCTGGCCCGCATGGTCGCCGAGCACCGCATGGACGAGGTCGAGGCCGCCGAGCTGATCGTCGACCTGACGTACAACCTGCCTAAGAAGGCCTACAAACTCGACCAACCGCGGACCGTTCAACCGACGCCCGCCACACAATACGCCGCCGAATAGATTTCCCGGAGCTCCAAGATGTTCGCCAAGACCTACCACGCCACCCACCCCGACATGATGTACGCGGTCAGCAATGACGACCTGCGCGATCGTTACCTGATGCAGGGTCTGTTCGCGGCCGACGAAATTGTGCTGCAGTACAATCACGCCGAACGCTTCGTGATCGGTGGTGCGGCCCCGGTCTCGACCGCCGTCAAGCTGCCCGACCAGACCGAGCCCGCCTCGGCCGCCGGTCATCCGTTCCTGGAACGCCGCGAGCTGGGCGCCATCAATGTCGGCGGTGGCGTCGGCAAGGTGACCGTGGACGGCCTCGCCTACGACATCGAGCCGCGCGACGGCATCTATGTGACCATGGGCTCCAAGGACGTGACGTTCGAGAGCGCCGACGCCGCCAACCCCGCCCGCTTTTACATCACCAGCCTGCCGGCTCACACCGCCTTCGAGACCAAGAAGCTCGAGTTCGCCAACGCCGTCCCGCTGGAGCGCGGCGCGCTGGAGACCTCCAACGAACGCACCATCTACCAGTACATCGTGCCGACCACCTGCAAGTCGGCCCAACTGCTGCTGGGCATGACCGTGCTGAAGCCGGGCAGCGTCTGGAACACCATGCCGCCTCACCTGCACGACCGCCGTTCGGAAGCCTATTTCTACTTCGGCCTGGGCGACAACGACCGGGTCTTCCACTACATGGGCGAGCCGGACGAGATGCGTCACATCGTGATCGCCAACCAGGAAGCCGTGATGAGCCCGCCGTGGTCGATCCACATGGGTTCGGGCACCTCGAACTACACCTTCATCTGGGCGATGGGCGGCGAGAACCTCGACTATACCGACATGAACGTGCTGGACATCTGCCAGTTGAAGTAGGGGCGGGGATCGCTCCACTTCCCTGCGGCTGTCATCCCGGCCGCAGCCAAGCGAAAACCCGGGACCGCCGCAAGCGCCTGCGTTTGCGGCGGTCCCGGATCGGCCTTTCAGGCCGTCTGGGATGACAAGATTTAGATCAGGAAGACAGCATCATGGCCCATCCGTTCAGCCTCGAAGGTAAGGTCGCCCTCGTCACCGGCGCCAACACCGGTCTCGGCCAGGCGGTGGCCGTGGCCATGGCGCAAGCCGGCGCGGACGTCGCCGTCGCCGGCCGCAGCACCCCGACCGAGACGCAAGCCCTGGTGGAAGCCACGGGCCGCAAGTTCCTGTCGATTCAGGCCGATTTCGGCGCGATCGAGCCCGTGCAGCGCGTGATCGACGAGACCGTCAGCGCCTTCGGCAAGGTCGATATCCTGGTCAACAACGCCGGCATCATCCGTCGCGCCGACAGCATCGACTTCTCCGAAGCCGACTGGGACGCGGTGATGGACACCAATCTGAAGGTCGTCTTCTTCCTGACCCAGGCCTTCGCCAAGCAGATTCTAAAGCAGGGCGGAGAAGGCTCGATCGGCAAGATCATCAACATCGCCAGCCTGCTGTCGTTCCAAGGCGGCATCCGCGTCCCATCCTACACCGCCAGCAAGAGCGGCCTGGCGGGCTTGACCAAGATCCTGGCCAACGAATGGGCGGCCAAGGGCATCAATGTCAACGCCATCGCGCCAGGCTATTTCGACACCAACAATACCGAGGCCCTGCGCAACGACGCCGACCGCAACGCCTCGATCCTGGCTCGCGTTCCGGCCGGCCGTTGGGGTCAACCAGGCGACTTGGGCGGGGCGGCGGTGTTCCTCGCCTCCTCGGCCTCGGACTATGTTCAGGGGATTACCTTGCCCGTGGATGGCGGTTGGTTGGCGCGCTAGAGGCTGATTTCTGCGCAAGCCTGCGATTGGTACCGTAACCATTACGCCTGCCGCCTTTTCCCGGTGATCAAAGCGCGGTAAGGGCGCCGCTACGTCAGACTGGGCCCGGCGTCCGGCTGTCGTCTCGTTCATTTCTACCCTGATGAGCCGTCGCCGTTTCGCGGCGGCCTCGGAGCTCCGCGCATGCGCAATCCCCTGTCGGTCTTCTTGTCGTCCGAGGGGGATCGCCCCACCAGCCGCAACGTCCGGCAGAACGCCCACCTGCTGAGCGACCTGCTGAACGAGGCCATCGCCTATCTCGATGGCGACGAGGCCGCCAAGCTGGTGGCCACCGCCCGCAAGGCCGCCTCGCAGGATAGGCCGGACGGCGAGGCCGCGCGGCTGGACCATCTGTTCGCCGACCTGTCCAGCGACCAGGCGATCTTCCTGGCCCGCGCCCTGGCCAGCCACTCGATGCTAGCCAATATCGGCGAGGACGTCGCCGGTCGCCGTCGCCACGCCGAGGCCGATGCCCAGCCGGGCGATGATCGCCCCCGCACCCTGGTCGACGCCGTCAAGGCGCTGGTCGCCCAGGGCAAGACCCCAGCCGAGCTGACCAAGGTGCTGGCCGCAATGAATGTGGTGCCGGTGCTGACCGCCCACCCCACCGAGGTGCGCCGCCGCAGCATGGTCGACCGCGAGACCGAGATCTCGCGCTTGATGGCTCTGCGCCGCCACCACCTGCCGGCCGATCTCGAGGCCGACATCCGCGAGCGCCTTTTCCGCGAGATCGCCCTGATGTGGCGCACCCGGCTTTATCGTCCCGAACGGATCACCGTGAAGGACGAGATCCGCAACGCCCTGTCGATCGTCCGCACCTCAATCCTGCCGGCGATCGTCGACCTCTATGGCGACTGGTCGGCCCAGATCGGCGAGCATGGCCAGATGGCCCCGCTGCTGAAGATGGGCTCGTGGCTGGGCGGCGACCGCGACGGTCACCCCGGCGTCAATGGCGACACGCTCAAGCTGGCCCTGGCCTCCCAGGCTCGGGTCATCCTCGACTGGTACGCCGCCGAGGTGCGCAAGCTGTGGTCCAACCTGGCGGTCTCCACCGCCTATGCGCCGGTCTCGGACGAGGTGAGGACCTTGGCGGCCCAGACGCAGGACCCGTCCGTTCATCGCATGGACGAGCCCTATCGCCTGGCCCTGGAGCTGATCTTCGATCGTCTCTCGGCGGTGTCGCAGAAGCTGACCAACCAGTGGGTGGCCTTCGCCAACGGTCGCACGGAGGTCGAGCCCTATGCTCATCCCGAGGCCTTCGTGGCAGACCTGAAGATCATCATCGACAGCCTCGAACGCAACGGCGGCGAGCGCCTGGTCGGCACAGCCCTGCGGACCCTGGTCGAGGTGGCCCAGGCCTGCGGCTTTCACCTGATGAGCCTGGATCTACGCCAGAACGCCGACGTCCACGAGCGCACCCTGCACGAACTGTTCCAGCGGGCCGGCACCGGCGTGAAGTACCTGGACCTCGACGAGGAAGCCCGCTCCAAGCTGCTGATCAACGAGTTGTCGCATCAGCGGCCGCTGGTCTCGCCGTTCACCGCCTATGGCGAGGAAACGACCAAGGAGCTGGCGACCATGGAGGCCGCCGCCCAGATGGTGCGCGACTACGGCCACGGCTGCCTCGGCGCCTATGTGATCTCCAAGTCGGCGACCCTGTCGGACATCCTCGAGCCACTGGTTCTGCTCAAGCAGGTCGGCCTGGTCTGGGGCGGGGCGGCGCCGCGCGCCTCTGTGAAGATCAGCCCGCTGTTCGAGACCATCGAGGATCTGGAGAACGGTCCCCGCGTGCTGCGCCAATGGCTGGAACTGCCGCTTAGCCGCACCATCCTGGGCGACCGGCCGGTGCAGGAAATCATGCTCGGCTATTCGGACAGCAACAAGGACGGCGGCTATGTGGCCTCGCGGCGCGGCGTGGCGCGCGGCGCTTCCGCCCTGGCCTTCGAGGCCGAGCGCATGGGCGTTGGGCTGCAGCTGTTCCATGGCCGCGGCGGCTCGGTCGGGCGGGGCGGGGGACCGGCCGCCGAAGCGGTGATGGCCCAGCCGGCAGGCACCGTCCAGGGCCGAATCCGCATGACCGAGCAGGGCGAGATGATCGCCCGACGGTTCGGCGACCAGCCCACCGCCCGCCGCAACCTCGACGGACTTGCCGCTGCGGCCCTGATGGCCAGCGAGCGCCCGGTTCAACGCCCCGACCCCAAGGTCGACGCGGCGATGACCGCTCTGGCCGAGGCCTCCTTCCATGGCTTCCGGGCCCTGGTGTACGACGACCCGGCCTTCGAAGACTTCTTCTGGTCCGCCACGCCGATCGGCGAGATCGTCGGCCTCAACATTGGCAGCCGGCCCGCCTCGCGTACCGCCAGCCGCAAGATCGAAGACCTTCGGGCCATCCCCTGGGTGTTTTCCTGGTCGCAGGCCCGTTTCATGCTGCCCGGCTGGTACGGCTTCGCCGCTGGTGTCGAACGGGCTGGGCTCTCGACGGGGCAACTGCAGGACCTGGCCGGCGGCTTCGACTTCTTCGGGGCCTTGCTCTCCAACATGGAGCTGGCCCTGGCCCAGAGCCACATGGGCATCGCCGCGCGATACATGGCCCTGTCGCCCGACACGACCGACGCTCAGCGGATTTTTGACACCATCCAGGCCGAGCACGACAGCGCCTCGAAGATCGCCCTGGCGATCCGGGGCGGAAGCGCCCTGCTCGACAACCAGCCGGAGCTGGCCGAGTCCGTCGCCTTGGCCGGCCTGTCGGTCGATCCGCTGAACCACCTGCAGCTTGAGCTGCTGACCCGGCGCCGGGCCGGCGATCAGGACGAGAACGTGCGTCTGGCCATCCAGCTGACCGTGGCCGGCATCGCGGCGGGCCTGCGCAACACGGGATGAGGGCAGTGGTGCTGACGGGGACGTGCCCTTGGGCGTGTCCCCAGACAGGGCAGGGCTTCATTGGGGACACGCCTAAGGGCATTTACCCGACCCTACTGCTGCTGATTTTCATCCCTTCCGTCAAAACATAAAACACCGTTTTCAACGGGCTTGCGCAAGGCGGCGCTTCGGGGTAAATTCCCAACTGACACCGGTGGCAAAGTGGCCTGTCCACTTCCGCTTCTGGTATCATGACGTTTTGGCTTGGTCTGCCCAATTCCAGACGTTCGCGGCTCTTCCTGAGTTCGCTCCTGCGCAAACTCGGGCGTCGAGCTTCGGCCTCACGCCCTTTATTTACGACACGCCCTGCGCCGCGATCCGAGGCAATCGGGGCGGCGGCGGGGCAGGGTGGAAACAAAGGACGATCGACCAGAGCCATGGAATTGACGTTGCGGGAGCCTCCGATGTGGCGTCCGACCGCGACCCGGTCTAAACGGTCGCCCAGCGCCGAACGCGGCGAAATCTTCCACGCCAAGGCCACACAGCTGGGCCGGACGCAAGATCGATCCTTTTAGGAGCATTACTGATGGTGAAAGACCGCATGGCCGTACTGACGGCGCTGATGGGCCAGGGCGTGATCCCGGTGTTCTATCACCCCGATGTCGAGGTCTGTAAGAAGGTGATCCAGGCCTGCGCCGATGGCGGCGCACCTTGCATCGAGTTCACCAACCGCGGCGACTTCGCCAGCCACGTCTTCTACGAAGTGACCCGTTACTTCGCCTCGGCCGATCCCAGCGTCATCATGGGCGTCGGCTCGATCGTCGATGCGCCGACCGCCGGCATCTACATCGCCAACGGCGCCAAGTTCGTGGTCGGCCCGATCCTCAACGCCGATGTCGCCAAGGTCTGCAACCGCCGCAAGATCCCCTATTCGCCCGGCTGCGGTTCGGCCTCGGAAATCTCCTACGCCGAGGAACTGGGTTGCGAGATCGTCAAGGTGTTCCCCGGCTCGTCGGTCGGCGGCCCGGACTTCATCAAGGCGGTGTTGGGCCCGATGCCCTGGACCCGCATCATGCCGACTGGCGGCGTCGATCCTGACGAGGCCTCGGTGACCAAGTGGTTCGGCGCGGGCATCGTCGCCGCCGGCATGGGCTCCAAGCTGATCACCCAAGAGTTGCTCGATGCGGGCGATTACGCCGGTATCACCAAGAAGGTCCGCGACACGGTGGACCTTATCAAAAAGGTTCGTGGGAAGGCCTAAATGACCGACAATATCCTCGATATCCGCCCCGCCTCTGAAACCAAGTGGGACTGCGCCAGCTTCGGCGAGGTGATGCTGCGCTTCGATCCCGGTTTCGGCCGGGTTCGCAACGCCCGTCAGTTCAACGTCTGGGAAGGCGGCGGCGAATATAACGTCGCCCGTGCTTTCAAGAAGTGCTGGGGCAAGCGCTCGACGGCCGTTACCGCCTTGCCGGTGAACGACCTGGGGTGGCTGGTCGAGGACCTGATGATGCAGGGCGGGGTCGACACCTCCCACATCATCTGGCGCGACTTCGACGGTCTGGGCCGCAACACCCGCGTGGGCCTGAACTTCACCGAAAAGGGCTTCGGCGTTCGGCCGGCCCTGGGCTGCAGCGACCGCGGCCACACCGCCGCCTCGCAGATCCGTCCCGGCGAAGTGAACTGGGAAAAGCTGTTCGGCGAAGAGGGCGTTCGGTGGTTCCACACCGGCGGCATCTTCGCGGCCCTGGCCAGCAACACCGCCGAAGCCGTGATCGAAGCGGTCGAAGTGGCCCGCAAGTATGGCACCGTCATCTCCTATGACCTGAACTACCGCGCCTCGTTGTGGAAGTCGCAGGGCGGCAAGGAGGGGGCCCAGAAGGTCAACCGCCACATCGCCCAATATGTGGACGTGATGATCGGCAACGAAGAAGACTTCACCGCCTGCCTGGGCTTTGAGGTCGAAGGCCTGGACGAGCACATCTCGTCGATCGACCCGGCCAACTTCAAGAAGATGATCGAGACCGCCGTCAAGCAGTTCCCCAACTTCAAGGTCGCCGCCACCACCTTGCGCAACGCCAAGACCGCCTCGGTCAACGACTGGTCGGCGATCCTCTATGCCGGCGGCGAGTTCTATGCGTCGATGATGCGCGAGAACCTCGAGATCTATGACCGCGTTGGCGGCGGCGACGGCTTCGCCTCGGGTCTCGCGTTCGGCTTCATGGAAGGCAAGGGCCCCCAGGCCGCCGTCGAGTACGGTGCGGCTCACGGCGCCCTGGCCATGACCACGCCTGGCGACACCTCGATGGTGCGCCAAGCGGAGGTCGAGGCCGTGATGAAGGGCAAGGGCGCGCGGGTTATCCGCTAGAGCATTTCCCGACCTGACTGCGTCAGACCGTGAGCTCTAATCTTTTGTTTTGACGCATTGTTCTTCACGCGAACCGGAACAACTTCGCTCGAAAAATGCTCTAGTCTTCGTCCACCGCATTTTAGCAGAGCCCCCGGCTGCGAGGCCGGGGGCCTTTTGCTGTGTGTCGCGTCGCGGCACCAGGGCGCTTATTCTTCGCAACCCCCGCGACCGCAATGGATCAATCAGTCTACGTCGGTTGTCATCCAACGCGTTAGGGTGTGGAGAAACTTGGCCGCACTGTTTGAACCGGATGTCGGAGGTTCAAAGGCTTGGCATTCTCCTCTGTGGTGGTGTTTGCCACGGGCGATTTCGCTAGTGTCAACTTGGGATTCGCGGCGCGGAAACAGTCGAAAAATGACGCAGAACAACAGCCCTAAAGTCGTGATCCTGGCTGGCGGTAAGGGCACGCGGATCGCCGAGGAAACTCAGGTGCGCCCCAAGCCCATGGTCGAAATCGGCGGTCGCCCGATCATCTGGCACATCATGAAATCCTACAGCGCCCATGGCCTGAACAATTTCATCATTTGCTGCGGTTACCTCGGCGACAAGGTCCGAGAGTATTTCCTGAACTACGCCTATCAGAACGCCGACCTGACGATTCTGCCGAGCGGCCAGGTCGAGGTCCACCAGAGTCATTCCGAGCCCTGGACCATCACCTTGGTCGATACAGGCGACGACACCATGACCGGCGGCCGGATCAAGCGGGTGGGGCGCTATATCCAAAATGATCCGTATTTCTGTCTGACCTACGGCGACGGCCTGTCAGACGTTGACATTGGCGCGCTGGTTCGCTTCCACGAAGCCCACGGCGCCCAGGCGACCATCACCGCGGTGACCCCCCTCGCGCGCTTCGGCGCCTTGAAGATCAAGGGCGACACCGTCGAGCGGTTCATCGAGAAACCCTCGTCCGAAAGCGGGCGGATCAACGGCGGTTTCTTCGTGTTGTCACCAAAGGTGCTGGACCTGATCGACGGCGACAACACGGTGCTTGAACAAGCGCCGCTGGAGCGTTTGGCCAAGGCCGGCGAGCTGCGGGCATACCGGCACGACGGCTTCTGGCAGCCGATGGATACGCTGCGCGAGAAACTGTATCTCGAAGACCTGTGGGCGAAGGGCGCGCCTTGGAAGAACTGGTAGACGTACGGCCTAGGTGGCGCCGCCCGGCCAGTAGCGCAGCTTCTCGGCGACCGAAGCCTCGCCGGGTGTGATCCGCTTCTCGCCATCGCCCAGCCATTCGCGCAAATCGCGCAGGCGCGAAACCAGGACCTTCAATTCGCCCGGCTCCAGCGAGGCGGACTGGTCCGAGCCGTACATCGCGCGGTCCAGGGTGATGTGGCGCTCGATGGCCACGGCTCCCAGCATGGCGGCCACCAGGCTGGGCTCCACCAAGCTTTCATGCCCGCTGTAGCCGACTGGTGCGCCGTAGCGGCGACGCAGGGTGTCGATGGTCATTAGGTTGAGGTCCGCCGGCGGAGTCGGATAGGTCGACACCGTGTGCATCAGCACGAACGGACAGGCGGCCGCGCGCAAGATCTCTACCGCCGTGTCGATCTGCTCGAAAGTACACATGCCGGTGGAGGCGAAGACCAGCTTGCCCTCGGCGGCCACGGCCTCGACCAGGGGCCGATGCGTCAGCATCGCCGAGGCGATTTTGTTGTAAGGTAGGTCGTACTTGGCCAGGAAGGTCTGGCTGGGTACGTCCCAGGCCGAGGCGAACCACGCCAAGCCCAACTCGCGGCAGTAGGCGTCAATGGCGTCGTACTCGGCCTCGCCGAACTCGAGGCCTTCCTTCTGGGCGCGCTGGGTCTCGCCCCAGGGGCTCTGCCGCGCCTGAGCCAGCACTTCGGCCGTGTAGACGATGTCAATCGTCCGCTTCTGGAACTTCACCGCGTCGCAGCCGGCCTCGCTGGCGGCGCGGATCAGTTGCCTGGAGATATCGAGGTCGCCATTGTGATTGATGCCGATCTCAGCGATCACGAACGGTCTGTCAGCTAGCGGCCAAGGGATAGCGGCCAGGCGTTCGGTGGCCATGTTTTCCACGGAAAGAGCCTTGGTGGTCAGCGCGTCGAGGGTCTGCATGGTCGGGGTCCTGTTGCGCGGCCGCCGCGCGGGCGCTTGGCTACGGCGCGGGCTAGTATATCTAGGCGCGGTCAATTGAGTTCGCGCCGCGACGTGCGTAGCCCATGTCTAGAATGGAGTCGGCGGCAATGCCTAGGTGCAAGTTCGCCGCATGGTTAGCGCACTCCAATCGTCGCGTTGCGGTGGTGGGCGCATCCGGATGGGTTGGGATGGCGCTTGTGGACCAAATCCTGGCCACCGACAGCGATATCGCTCCCAACCGCCTGCGACTATTCGGCTCACGCCCTCGCGTCCTGAATCTGCGCGGTCGCGACCTGACGACCGAGTCTCTGGCGGGGGCGCGCCTTGGCGAAGGTGACTGGCTGGTGCTGCATGCGGGCATCGTCGGCGCCGACCGCCTGGCCGGTGACGGTCCGGCGCCCCTGCTGCGCGCCAACGACATCTTGCTGGGCCAAGTGCTGGCCCTGGCGGAGACCGGCGCGACGCGACGGCTGGTCGCCTTCTCGTCCGGTGCGGCGCACCGCCCAGGCGAAGGCTCGCCGGCCCGCGCGGCGTACGCGACAATGAAGCGCGATCAAGAAACGACCGTCGCCGAGTGGGGACAGAAAACCGGCACGGCAGTACTGCTTCCGCGGGTGTTCAACCTCGGTGGCCCCTTCATCAACCACGCCGAAGCCTATGCCTTGGGCGACTTCGTTCTTGGCTTGTCGCGGCGGGGCCGGGTCACGATCGCCGCCGCCGACGCGGTGTTCAGGAGCTTCGTCCACGTCTCGGAAATGGCGCGCGTCGTCCTCGACATGGCAGTGGACGAGACGCAGTCGGCGCAGCCCTTCGATGTCGGCGGCGCGGAGGTCGTCGAACTCGGAGCGCTGGCCCTGGCGGTGGGCGAGGCTCTGGGTCTAACCGATCCGGTGATCGACCGCCCAGAGCCGAGGGGTTTGGTCGGCGATTGGTATATCGGCGACGGACGCCGCTATCAAAGCGCTCTGTTCCAACGCGGTGAGCACCCAATACCGCTGGCCAAGATTGTCGCCGACACCATCGCTTATCTCGATGCTATTGAACCATTGGCCGACGCGCCGGACGACGCATAGCGATCGATCTGTTCTAGGGTTGTGGCGCGCAGATCGCGCCCGGCCAAGGCGTCGCGCCACCAGAGCGTCGTCAGCGAAATGGCCTGTTCCACGTCAAGGCGCGGGCTCCAGCCCAACTCAACTTTCGCCAAGTCCGAGTTCAGGGTGAGCAGGCCCGCCTCGTGCGGCGCGTTCGGATCGACACGTTCAACGATGCACGCGCTGTCGTCCCAGGCTTCCGCCGCTAGCCGGGCGACCGCCCTGACCGACCGCGCGCCGTCGGGGTCGGGGCCGAAGTTCCAGGCGCGCAGATCTCGGCCCGGCGATCTGGCCAGAGCCTCGACCGCCAGCAGGTAACCGTGCAGCGGTTCCAGCACGTGTTGCCAGGGACGCACGGCGCTTGGATTGCGCAGGATCGCGGGTTCGCCGCGTGCGAAGGCCGACAGGATGTCCGGTAGCAGCCGATCGCGCGACCAGTCGCCGCCGCCGATCACGTTGCCGGCCCGGGCAACGCCGACCGCCATGCCAGCTGGCCCCATATAGGCGGCGAAATAGGCCCTGACCGCCAACTCAGCGCAGGCCTTGCTGGCGCTGTAGGGGTCGCGCCCGCCCAGACGGTCGCCTTCGCGGCAGGGTTGGCCGTCTTCGAGGTTCTCGTAGACCTTGTCGGTCGTCACGATCAGCGTCGTCACCGGCCGGGGGAGGCGGCGGACGACGTCGAGCAGGTTGACCGTGCCCATCAGATTGGTGGCGAAGGTCTCGCGTGGCTCGGCGTAGGCGCGGCGAACCAGCGGTTGAGCGGCCATGTGGATCACCACCGATGGTGTGAAGTCGAGCACGGCCGCGTCGAGGCCGTCCGGGTCGCGCACGTCCGTGATCACGCTGTCCAGGCCTTCGCCGATCCGCGCCGCGTCAAACAGATTCGGCTCGGTGTCGGGCGGTAACGCCACGCCGCGCACGGTCGCGCCCAGCCGCTCCAGCCACAGGGCCATCCAGCCCCCCTTGAAGCCCGTATGGCCGGTCAGCAGCACTCGCCGACCCCGCCAGAAATTATCGTCGATGCCGATGGTCATGGCGCGCCCAATACTGACCGAAATGCTTGGCCACTCTAACGCGGCAGTTTGGCGCGCCGACGACACGCCGAATCGGAGATAATCATGGTCTCCGCCCAGGCGGAGCAACAAGGTTGTCTATGGCCGCACCGGGAGCGCGTCATCTCGTTTCAAGAACCCTCGCAGGAGACCGCGGCGCTCCGTGGCAAGATTCTCGCCTTGGTCGAGGAATACCACGCGCTGGCTCACGCGCCGAAAGCCTTCGAGCCGGGCGCGTCGCCCGTGCCCGTTTCGGGCCGCGTCTACGCCGCCGCCGACATGCGAAGCCTGGTGGACTCGGCGCTTGATTTCTGGCTGACCACCGGCCGGTTCAACGACGCCTTCGAGGTCCGCCTGGCGCAGCGGCTCGGCGTAGAGTTCGCCATGACCGTCAATTCCGGTTCGTCGGCCAACCTCGTGGCGCTGTCGGCTCTGACGTCTCCCAAGCTGAAAGCTCGCCAGCTCAAGCCGGGCGACGAAGTGATCACCGCCGCGACGGGTTTTCCGACCACGGTCAATCCGCTGCTGGGCGCGGGCCTGGTCCCGGTGTTCGTCGATATGTTGCCAACCACCTATAACTTCGATCCGGACAAGGTGGCCGCCGCCATCGGGCCAAAGACCAAGGCCATCATGGCCGCGCACACCTTGGGTAACCCCTTCGATCTGGCGGCGATCCGCAAGCTCTGTGACGACCACGGCCTGTGGCTGGTCGAGGACTGCTGCGACGCTCTGGGCTCGACCTATGACGGCCGGCAGGTGGGCACGTTCGGGGACATCGCCACCCTCAGCTTCTATCCCGCCCATCACATCACGACCGGCGAGGGCGGCGCGGTGTTCACCAATGACGCCTTCCTGCGGCGGCTGGCCGAATCGTTTCGTGACTGGGGGCGTGACTGCTTCTGCGCCCCTGGCATGGACAACACCTGCGGCAAGCGGTTCGGCTGGAAGATGGGCGACCTGCCGCGCGGCTACGATCACAAATACATCTACGGTCACCTGGGATATAATCTCAAGATGACCGACATGCAGGCCTCGGTGGGCCTGGCGCAGATGGATCACCTGGATGGCTTCATCGCGGCACGCAAACGCAACTTCGCGGCCCTGAAGGCTGGCCTGACCGACCTGCAGACCTATTTGGTTCTGCCCGAGGCGACCCCAGGAAGCGACCCCGCCTGGTTCGGCTTCCCGATCACCGTCAAGCCGGACGCCCCCTTCACACGCAACGAACTGACCCGACATCTGGAAGACGCCCGGATCGGCACCCGCCTGCTGTTCGGGGGCAATCTGGTGCGCCAGCCCTACATGGCCGGCCGAGACTTCCGGGTTATTGGCGAACTGATCCACGCCGATGCGATCATGGAGCGCACCTTCTGGATCGGAGTCTATCCCGGCCTTGGAGCCGACCACATCGACTACATGCTGGACAATATCCACAGCTTCTGCCGTGAGCGCGCCGCCGCTCGCTCTCCAACCACGCGAGCCTAAGCGGGACAGCCCATGTCAAAACTCGAATGCGCCCTCGCCGACAGCGTGATCAGACCGTTTGCGCAGGAGCCGGTGCTCAGCATCGTTATTCCGACCTATGAGCGCCCGGCTGAGCTGCAGCTTACGGTGCAGAGCATCGCTGACCAATTGAAGGAGGGACTTGAGGAAAAGGTCGAAATCCTGATCAGCGACAACGCTTCGGGTCCCGACACCAACGGCATGATCCAGGCTCTGGCCGACCGCTATCCGCGCCTGAGCTACATGGTCAACGCCCGTGACGAAGGCGGCTTCTTCAACCTGTTCGCTGCCCCCTGGCGGGCGCGCGGGCGCTACACCTGGACCTTCGGCTCGGACGACGTCCTGCTGGAGGGCGGCGTGGCCAGCGTGGTCTCGATCCTCGAACGCGAGGCGCCCAGCTTCCTGACGCTAAACAAACGCGCGGCCAACGCCGACCTGACCGAGGTGCTTTATCCGTTGTTGAACACCGTGCCGGACAAGCGCTTCGATAGCTTCATCGACCTGTTCTGCGCTTTCGGGCTAAACCAGTTGGCCTTCATCAGCGCCCAGATCGAGAGCACGCAGGCCGCTCGGGCGCTGGATCCCGAGCCCTATCTGCGCTCGGACACCCGCCACCCGCACGTGGCCGCCTTCTTGGAAAAGCACGCCCACGCCCCGGCTTATTACAGCAGGGCCAACCACTTGGTGCACCGGGTCGGCAACTCCCAGACCATCGACTACAACGGCGGAAACTTCTTCGACTACGCTGGCGATCTGCCGCGCCTGCTGGCGGACGTCGCCGCCAAGGTCGGCGCTCCGTTCGACCTGTTCGAGCGGGCGAATGGTCACCGGCAGGTGCAGTCCTACGGCCCGCCGGAAGTCACCCTAGTCGACACGATCTTCGAGAATCTGCTGCGGGCTCTCTATTCGGGCTACCACCTGACAATGGGCCACCGTCGCAGCCTGGAAGCCACCTTGGCTCATTGCCGTCCGGACCGCCTTCAACAGTTCGCCGAGCTTTGCACCTACAGCAACACGCTCGCGCAACTGGCCAATCGCAAGACCGAGGCGACCCAAGCCCTGGCTGAGGCCCGTCAAAAGGCCCTGAACGCCTCGGAAATGTTCTCGCGGTCGACAAAGCCCTGAACCGATGGTCCTGACCCCGACCTGTCCGATCTGCGGTCTCAAGGCCAGTGCGCCCATCGCCCAGATTCGCTTTGGCGAGAAGCCGCACTTGCCCAGCGAGGTCGCTCTGCACGGCTGCGCCGACTGCGATTTCGCCTTTACCTGGCCACGGGATCCGCCCGGCTACCGCGACTACTACGCGGCGGTCGCCAACGACGCTGCCCAGAGGCATGGCCAGTACCGCAATCTTCCCCAGGCCGAGATCCTCGCGGATCTGATCGGCTCGCGGCAGGTTCAATCTGTACTGGACTTCGGCTGCGGCGGCGGCGGCCTGCTCCACGTCCTGGCCGGGCGCTTCCCGCAGGTCGATTTCCTGGGCTTCGACGTCAACGCCAACTTCCCCTCGGATCTGCCAAACCTGCGGTTCAGCGACCAATTTCCGCCAGGTGACCACGACTTGCTGATCCTGAGCCACGTCGTCGAGCACATGGCCGATATCGGCCAGATCCAGGGACTGTTCGGCCTCGTGGGTGAAGGGGGCCTCGTGCACATCGAGACGCCCGATCCGAAGCTTTATGCGACCTTCCCGCAACCGCATTTCGGCTATTACGTCGATCGGCTGCACATCAATCACTTCTCGCAGCGCGCAATCCTGAGGATCGCGCCGCAAGGCTTTGACGTCGTGGCCGGCGGGACCTACGCCATGCCCTACGCGCTGGGAGCGTTCTATCCGGCGCAATATGTCGTCCTGCGAAACCGCCAGGGCGAGCGGGCTGTGCCTGCCGCGATCGAGGGCTACCTACGGGACGAAGCGCCGCGTTGGACGGCGGTTCAGGCCGAGTTGCGCGATCGGAAATTCTTCGTCTACGGCTTTGGCGACAACTTCCATCGCAGCCTGACGCCGGGCGGTCCGCTACACTGCCTGGAAGACAATATCATCGCGGTCATCGACCGTAACGCCGCCGTTTTGGCGACCGACGGTCTGGCCCGCTTCGCCTTCGTGGAACCCACCGAGGTCGTGCGGATCGACGGCGCGTTAATCGTCTGCACGGTGTCGCAGTTCTCGAAGCTGGACACCTTTTTCCGCGAGGCCTATCCGCGCAGTGAGATTCGTTACATTTAGGCTTTTCGGCAAATTACGCAGAATAGCTGCCCGGTTCGACCGTATATTTCGGTCTCAAGAATCTCGAAATGAACGATCACAAGTCCTTGGCGGTTGGTCAGGATCCGTATCGACATCTCGGTGAAGAAGTTGATATGCTCGTGCCAATACTTCTTGCCGACAGCCAGGTTCTCGACGCCGTCGTTCTGGATCATGTAGGATTCGCGCGGTACTTCCAGGTAGAGCAGCGTTTCGGACGACATCACCGCGACAATGTCGTCCAGCAAAATGGCCGGCGCCGGGACGTGCTCCAACACGTTGCTGCAAACCACCAAGTCGTAACGCGCCTCGGCCATGCCCTTGCGGTCGACCGCGGCGACCCCGTCGGCGAGGGTCAGGCCAGAGATGTCGTGCACGGATAGGCTGGCGGCGTTGTCGCGGAAGGGAGTGTTGAGGCCTTTGTCGCCGCCCCAGTCCAGCACATGCGGCGGCCCCCCCAGATGAAGGCCAATCATCGCCTCGATCTGGGGCAAGTAAGTCGCGCGCTCGGCAAGAGCGTCATTGAAGGTCGTATAGCCCGGCTCGAAGCGTTCGCGCAGGGCCGTGTAGTCAGCGTCGCGATAACCGCTGTAGAGCCGCGCCATCTCTGCGTCGCTGAATCGGATGTCCAGGAACAGCGCCCCGCACGCGCGGCACTGCAGCGAGTTGCATAGCGAATAGGCCATCCCCAGGCGCAGGGTCTTCATGCCCCAGGCCTCGGTGATCTCCACCGGTTCCCAATCGAACACTCGCTTGGCGACGAAGGGCATCAGGATCGCGGGTGACTTGCGAAGCTGGTCGCCGTTACAGCAGATGCAGCGGCTGGCGATGCGCTCGCTTAAAGGGAGCGCGCCTACCACTGGATCTCCGACAGCGGGGTAGACGACAGCTTGCCATCCGGCGTGATCATCGTCTTGACCGCCGGACCGCGCGACTCCGTGGCGTCGATCATCAGATCGACGAACACCGGCGGGGCGTTCGCGTCCAGGGTCGGCAGCAAGGCGTCCAGGTCGGCCAGGCTGTCGATGCGCAGATAACGCAGGCCGAAGGCGGGCGCGACCTGGCCGTAGTCCGGAATGAATACGCCGGAGGCCTTGCTCGCCCCGCCCTCGGCGCCAAAATGGCGCACCTGAGAAGCTTGGATCGAGCCGTAGCCGTCGTTGTTGAGCACCAGCAACACGAAGCCCTTGGGGGCATAGTGGGCCAGGGTCGCAAGCTCTTGTAGGTTCAGCATCAAGCCGCCGTCGGCCTCGACGCAGATCACCTGCTTGTCAGAGCCGAAGCTGGCCCCAATGGCCTGGGGCAGGCCCAGACCCATGGCGCCCAGCGAGGCTCCGAAGAAGATGCGGCTCCCCTGGCGCGGCGCGAAAAAGCGGAAGAAGGCCTCGATCGCCCAGCCTGAACTGGTAGGGGCGAACACCTTGCCCGATGACCAAGCCGACAAACGTTGGGCGATACCGTAGATGTTCAGGCTGTCGACCGTCAGGCGGCGGCGCTCGTCGGCCTGATATTCTGTCCGGCGCGTTTGGCACCAGGTCAGCCAGCCCGCCGCCATGGCCCCGGGCTGATCCCGCGTCGCCGCGACGGCGGCGGGCAGGGCGGTCAGGTCGGCGCGCACGGCGCGCGTATTGGGCATGCCATCGAACTTGGCCAGTTCGCTGGGGTCGATGTCGATCATGATTCGCTCGGCCTGGGCCCCGAAGTCATGCCGTTGAAAGGCCGTGGTGCCCAGGTCCAGCCTCGCGCCCAGGAATAGCACTCGGTCAGCTTGGTAGAGGATTTGGTTGGCCGACAGCGGCGCCAGCCCCCCTGGCGCGCCGAAGTTCAGCGGATGCTCAGCCGGCAGTTGGTCGATCGACACCCAGGACAGCACCGCCGGCAGGCCGTGCGTCTCGATGAAACCGCGCGCCGCGGCCTCCACCTGGGCCAGCCGGCAGCCATTACCGATATAGACAAGCGGACGCTCGCCACCGAGCAACCAGCCCAGGGCCTGCGTCAGGGATGAGACGTCCGCGGGCCCGACCCCCGACGCTGATCGGGCCCGGATTGCGTGCGTAGCCGCCTCGATGTCCTCCGGTGCGTAGTCGACCGCCACGTTCTGGACGTCCAGCGGGATTTCCACAAACACGGGCCCCGGGCGGCCGGCGAAGGCCTCGGAGAAGGTCTCGCTCAGTTCCTCGCGAAAACCCGCCGCTGTGAGCCGGGTGAAGCGTTTGACGCAGGGGGTAATCAACGCGCGCGACCGCACCTCCTGGTTCCCGTGGGTGCGTGTGCCGAAGGCGTCGATGTCGGCGGTCTTGACTTGTCCCGCCAGAACGATGACCGGCGCGCTGTCGCCATAGGCCGAGCACAGGCTCGTGATCGTGTTGGTGACCCCTGGCCCGGCCGTGACCACCGCCAGACCCGCACTGCGGTAATTCGTGGCCTTGGCGTAGCCTTCAGCGGCGGCGACACAGGCCTGTTCGTGCTGATTGTAGACCGCCGTTACGCCTGGATGGGTCGAGACGGCCCGGTTGAGGTACATCGCCATGCCGCCCGTCAGGGTGAACGCCGCGCGCGCGCCGAGCGCAGCAGCCAGGTCCACCGCATAGGAGGCTATATTGCGCTCTGCCTCTGGGCGGATCGGGGGACGAGAAGGACTCATGATGAACCAAGCCGAAAACGCATGCATAGGCGGTGGACCTTGGCGCGATCAAGGTCGATCATTCAACCCTTCGTCCGGCAAACTATCGCGTGTGCGGAGTTCCAAAGACCTCGAGAGCGGCGGCTGGCTCGAGGGCCACGCCGGAGCGACTGAACTCCCTTAGGAAAATATTTTCAGCCAACCCGCCGCGCCCATTGACGAGCCACGGCGCAGGTCCACTCTGCGGAGAAATCAACTCTAACACGCGGCCCTCCTCACACCATGATTTCCCTGGCCGCCGCGCGGATCGCGCGCTGTCGAGCGTCGCCGCTTGAACCCTCCCGGACGCCTCGGCCCGAGGCGCTTTCGTGAGCGAACCGACAATCTTCTTCTCCGAGGTCAACGAACGGCAGGGCGTGTTTCATCGGCGCGCCTTCCTGATGGGGGGCCTGGCCGGCGGCGGGTTGCTGGCCCTGGGCGGACGTCTGGCCCAGCTGCAGCTGGTGGAGGCCCGGCGCTACCAGAAGCTGTCGGCCGGCAACCAGTTCAACTACCGACTGGTGTCGCCGCCGCGCGGCACGATCCACGACCGCAACGGCATTTCGCTGGCCTCCAACCGGCCCAATTTCCGACTGCTGGTCACCAAGGACACCGGCTTCGACGCCGAAACCACCCTGGACGAGCTGGCCCTGCTGGTCCCCATCGACGCGGACCGCCGGGCTCGCATCCTCAAGGACCTTGCGCGATCGCCCAAGAAGACGCCGGTGGCGGTGATGGAAGACATGACCTGGGAGGAGTTCTCCCGGGTCAACATCCGCGCGCCCGAGCTGCCCGGCGTGACCGCCGACATGGGGGAGGTGCGAGTCTATCCGTTCGGCGGCGCCTTCGCCCATGTGATCGGCTATGTGGCCAAGGTCTCGGACCGAGACCTCGACAAGGCCAAGACCGATACGAGCCAGGACCAGGAGCTGCTGCACCATCCCGGCTTCCGGATCGGCAAGCTGGGGGTGGAGAAGGCTTTTGACACCGCTCTGCGCGGCCATGCCGGGGCCACCAAGGCCGAGGTCGACGCCCAAGGCCGCACCGTGCGCCTCGATCCCGAGGGCGACATCGCACCGGGGGCCGGCGCCGATATCCGCCTGACCCTGGACGCCGACATCCAGAACCGGGCGCTTGAGGTGATGGGCGAGGAGAGCGGCGCCATCGTGCTGATGGACTGCCAGAGCGGCGACCTGCTGGCCATGGTCTCGACCCCCAGCTTCGACGCCAACCGCTTCGTGAAGGGGCTGTCGGGGCCGGAGTACCGGGCGCTGGCCGAGTATGAGCGCAAACCCCTGCTCGACAAGGTGATGACCGGCACCTATCCGCCTGGCTCGACGTTCAAGCCCACTGTGGCCATGGCGGCCCTGACGGCGGGTGTGGATCCGTCCGAGCGGGTGACTTGCACCGGCGGTTGGTCGTTCGGCGGCCGGGTCTGGCACTGCCACAAGAAGGGCGGTCACGGCTCGCAGAACATGCACGACGCCATCAAGAACAGCTGCGACGTTTATTTCTACCAGATGGCCCTGCGCATCGGGCCGGACCCGATCAGCGCCACGGCCAAGGCCTTCGGCTACGGCAGTACCTTCGACATCGGCATCCCCGGCCAGCGCAAGGGGCTGGTGGGGACGCGCGAGTGGAAGAGGAAGACCTTCAAGCTCGACCCGACCTGGCATCCCGGCGACAGCGTGCCTTACGGGATTGGCCAAGGCTATATCAACGTCAACGCCCTGCAGTTGGCGGTGATGACGGCGCGGCTGGCCAACGGGAAAAAGGCGTTGAACCCGCGCCTGGTGAAGTCGGTGGGCGGGGTTGAGCAGCCGCACGGCGACGCGGTGGCCGACCTGCCGTTCAGCCAGGAACACCTCGACATCGTGCGCGCGGGCATGGCTGCGGTGGCCAATGACCCAACCGGCGGGGCCTTCAAGCAGAGTCAGCTCGGTTTGGGTGACGTCAAGATGGCCGGCAAGACCGGCACCGCCCAGGTGCGCCAATATGCGGCGGGGGCCTCGCGCAGCAACCAAGGCGTCGCCTGGAAGCTCAAGGACCACAACCTATTCATCGCCTTCGCGCCGTATGACAATCCCCGCTACGCCATGTCGGTGATCATCGAGCACGGCGGTCAGTTCGGATCGAGCGCCGCCGCGCCGCGGGCTCGGGAGGTAATGCGCGTGGCGCTGCTGAAGGACCCGGAGATCCGAGCGCGGATCGAACGCCCGATGCCGCTGCCCGACGCGCCGATGACCGATGAGGGGGAAGGGGACGCGGGGCCGGCGGTGGTGGTGCCGGAGGAGGGCTAAATCCAACCTTTCAACCGCTTATCCCGGCATTTGCCGGGATGAACGGTATTTTTATAGACCTAGATGTCTTTCCAGCCCCTCGACCACCAGCCCGTGATCCTCGACCTGCGGCAGACCCGAGATGGTGATCGCGCCGATGCAGCCCAGGCCCGCCAGGAGCAGCGGAAACCCGCCGCCGTGGGCGGCGTGGTCTCGGAGCGGCAAGCCGTATCGGCTCTCCAGCGTCTCGCCGGAGGCCTTCAGCTTCAGGCCGACGGCCAGGGTGCTGGTCCCCAGGGTCAGGACGGTATTGCGTTTGCGGCGGATCCAGTCGGCGTTGTCGGGACCCGCGCCGGGCAGGGCGGCGTGGAACAGCGGGCGGTCGCGCAGACTGATGTCGATGGCCACCGGGGCGGACCGGGCCAGGGCGAGGTCGCGCAGGGCGGTTCCCAGCGTCCAGACGGTCTCAAGGGTGAAGCGCTCGAACACCAGAGTCTTTTCCTGGGCGGCGACGGCGGCCAGCAGATCGGTGTCGGTCACAGCGACAGTTCCCGGCCCTCGGCCGCGCTGCGCTGGGCCAGGTCGATCAGTTCCATGACCGCTAAACCCTCCTCAGGCGGCGCGGGGTTGGGTCCCACGCCTAGCAGGGCGTCGCGGATCGCGGTGTAATACGCCGGATAGTTCCCCGGTTCGCCCGAAACGGAGCGGCTGACCGTCCTCTCGCCATCGGGAACAACCAGGGTCCCGGGACGCGGATCGGCGCCCCAGCCTGCGGAGCCCGGGGCGACCCCAGCCTTCAAGGCGTCTTCCTGCGCGTCCAGGCCCTGCTTGATGAAGCTGCCTTTCGTGCCATGCACGGCCATTCGCAGGTCCGAGGCGATGGTCATCTGGCTGGCGTGCAGCAGAACCCGCAGGCGCGGGTAGCGTAGTAGCAGGTGGAAATAATCGCCGGCCTGGCCGCCGTCCTTCTGCGCGGCGATGTCGGCGAACACCGCCCGGGGCGAGCCGAACAGCTGCAGGGCCTGGTCAATCAGATGCGGGCCGAGGTCGAGCAGCACGCCAGCGCCGGGCGCCTCGCGCCAGCGGTCACGGACGATCGGACGGAAACGGTCGAAATGGCTCTCGTATTGGACGACTTCGCCGAGTGACCCGTCGGCGATCAGGGCCTTCAACGTGAGGAAGTCGCTGTCCCAGCGACGGTTGTGGAAGATGCTCAACAGCTTGCCGGCGCGACGGGCGTGGTCGGCGACGGCGCGGGCGTCCTCAAGCGTCACGGCGAACGGCTTGTCGATGATCACGGCCTTGCCGGCGTCCAGCGCCGCATGGGCCTGCCGGGCGTGCAGCGGGTCGGGGGTGGCGATCACCACCAGGTCGATGGTGGGGTCGCGCAAGGCGGCGTCCAGGTCGGGCGCGACCTTCACGGCCGGATGGTCGGCCAAGACCTTGACCGGGTCGCTGGAAACCACGGTGTGCAGGGCAAGGCCCGGCGTGACGGCGATCAGTGGCGCGTGGAAGATCTTGCTGACGAAGCCGTAGCCGACCAGGGCGACCTTGAAGGGGAGGCGTGAGGACATGGCGTCTTATACCCAATCCTCTGCGGGATAGGGCGCAAGAAAAAGCCCCCGACCTTACGGTCAGGGGCTCGTTCTTCGGATGCTGATGAAGGCCTAGACCTTCACCGGCTCCATCTTCGGGGTCAGCAGATGGATGACCAGCAGGGCCACCAGATAGGCGCTGCCGGCGACGATGAAGATTGGGGTGTAGGTGCCGATCTGGTCCAGTACGCGGCCGATGTACTTGGAGAACACCATGCCCCCCACCGCGCCCAGCATACCGCCGATGCCGACGACCGAGCCCACGGCGCCGCGCGGAAAGACGTCCGACGGCAGGGTGTAGAGATTGGCCGAGAAGCCCTGGTGAGCAGCGGTGGCGACACCGATGATCAGCACGGCGACCCAAAGACTGTCCACATTGGCGGCGAAAACCACGGGCGTGGCCAGCAGGGCGCAGACCAGCATGGTCGTCTTGCGCGCCTTGTTGATACTCCATCCGGCTTTCATTAGGCGGGACGAAAGCCAGCCGCCGCCGACGCTGCCAACGTCGCTGAGCAGATAGATGGCGATCAGCGGTGGGCCGAAGGTCTTCAGATCCAGGCCGTAGCGCTTGCCCAAAAAGTCGGGCAGCCAGAACAGAAACATCCACCAGATCGGGTCGATCAGGAACTTGCCCAGGGCGAAGGCCCAGGTTTCGCGCTTGGTGAGCAGCTTGGCCCAGCCGATCTTCTCGACGGGGTCGGCTGGGTCCTGCTCGATGTGGGCCAGTTCGGCGGCCGACAGGCGCTTCTGCTCACGCGGCCGGCGATAGACGATCAGCCACAGCGGCAGCCAGACCAGGCCGGCGATCCCGGTGACGATGAAAGCCATCTGCCAGCCAAAGGCCAGAACGATGCCCGGCACCACCAGCGGGGTGACGATGGCGCCGATATTGGTGCCGGCGTTGAAGATGCCGGTGGCCAGGGCGCGCTCGTTCTTGGGGAACCACTCGGCCACGGCCTTGATGCCGCCGGGAAAGCCGCCGGCCTCACCTATGCCCAGGCCCATGCGGGCGATAGCGAAGCCCCCGAACCCACGCGCCAGGGCGTGGCCGATATGGGCGACCTGCCAGATGAAGAACGCAATACCGAAGCCCCAGCGCGCCCCGATCCTGTCCATGATCTTGCCCCAGGCCAGGTAGGCCACGGCATAGGCAAGTTGGAAGTAGAAGACGAGGTCAGCGTAGTGGGTCTCGTCCCAACCAAATTCCTTGCTCAGGTCAGCCTTCAGCAAGCCAATGGTTTGGCGATCGACATAGTTGATCACCATCGCCAGGAATAGCAGGCCGACAATCACCCATCTGTACCGCCCGATCCTCGCGGATGGAGCGGGCATCGTTGGAGCGTCCATGGACTTCCTTACCCTCGGTCTTGTTGTTTTTCCGACGCCCCCGTCGGTTTTTTAGGCCGGGATGGCGACGCAGGCGACAGTCCCGAATGGAACGAAGTCTACGCGCGCCTGGTCGCCTGCCGCAACGTCATGAATGCCGGTGCTGGCGCCTGTGGTCACCAGCATGCCCTTCTTGAGGGGTCTGCCGCGCGAGGCGACGTGTCCCAGCAGGAAGGCCAGAGCGGCTAGCGGCGAGCCGGGGATCGAGAACGCGCCGCCCTTGCCGACCGACACGCCATTGATGAAGGTCTCGGACGGCATGTCTTCCCAGGCGATCTCGCGCCAGTTTTCTATGACCGTGCTGAGGATCTGGCCGTCATTATTGCCGAAATCCGAGGCGACGATGGGCGGGCCGAGTTGATTGATGGTAGCCAGCGGGCTGCCGGCGATCTCGACGCCGACCAGCAGGTCACCGACGTATTCCGCGGCTTCATCGGCGGTCCACTCGGTCTTGTCGACTGGTGCGTCCTTGCCTAGCCGGACGATGAATTCGGCCTCTACGGCGGTGAAGCCACCGGCGATAGCGCGGAACGGGGTGGGAGCCGACGTGGCGTCCCAGACGTTCTTCTTGAAGATGCAGCCGGCCAGGCGTTCGGCGCCCAGGCGTTCGCGGTGCTGCGGCGGCACCAGGCCTACCTTCCAGCCGACGAGTTCATCGGGCCAGGAATCGATCGCGATGTCCTGCACGGCATAGCCGTCGGCCATGGTCCGGGGAAGCACGCCGCCCGGATAGCCGGGGACCGACACGCCCTTCAGGCGCGCCTCCACGAATTGTTGAGCGATGGACGCCGGCGCGAACACTTCGCTCTCGGCCTCGGAAACGGTCACGCCGCGAATCCTCCCTCGCACTACTCTACTGTCCCGTTTAACGGGCTTAGAAACTGCATAATGGAAACCGGTGTCATTGACAATCGGGCAAGCGACACCGGTGGCAGTGGATTGTCAGGCTCCTTTTGCCGGGGTTGCCATGCCTCCATGGTTGATCACGTCACCCTCCGCCGCCTGGCGCTCGCGCTGCCCGAAGTCGTGGCGAGCCGCGAGCGCCAGCGCCGGGCGTTCGAGGTCCACGGCAAGAGCATCGCTTGGTCCTATTTCGCTCGCGCCGCTCCCAAGGCCCGGCGCGAGCTGGTCGTCGGCGTGATCGCGGTGCGCTGTCCGCTCCCCGAGAAGGAGATGCTGATCGAGGTCGCGCCCGACCGGTTCTTCGACGATGACCACTATCGCGGCTTTCCCGCTGTGCTGGTGCAGCTCGACAGGGTGGACGAGGATGAATTGGCGGATTTGCTGGCCCGCGCCTGGCGCATTCAGGCGCCCAAGGCGCTAGTCAAGCGGATCGAGGTCGCGCGCTCCGGAACCGGCGGACCGGGCGGCGATTTCTCCTCGCAGACAAGGAGCGTCGCCATGGCCGAGGGCCAACTCGCAGAGTATCGCCGCAAACGTGACTTCCAGAAGACTGCGGAGCCCAGCGGCGAGCAGGCGGTGGCCGCCGCGCCCCATGCCCGGTTCGTGATCCAGAAGCACGAGGCCACGCGTCTACACTATGATTTCCGGCTGGAGATCGACGGGGTGCTGAAATCCTGGGCCGTGACTCGTGGCCCGTCTCTGGACCCCGCCGACAGGCGGCTGGCGGTCGAGGTTGAGGACCATCCGCTCGACTACGGGGACTTCGAAGGCACCATTCCGCAGGGCCAGTATGGCGGAGGAACGGTGCAGCTGTGGGACCGAGGCTACTGGACGCCCGAGGCGGGTTTCGAAGACATCGGCAAGGCGCTGAAGAAGGGCGAGCTGAAGTTCGTGCTCGAGGGCGAGCGGCTGCACGGCTCCTGGGTGCTCGTGCGGATGAACCGGGACCGCAACGCCAAGGACGGCAAGAGCAAGCGGCCCAACTGGCTGCTGATCAAGCATAAGGACGACGCCGCCCAGCCGGGGAAGGGCGGGGCCCTACTGGAGGACGACGCCTCGATCGCCTCGGGCCGGACCATGGCCGACATCGCCGCCGGTAAGGGCAAGGGGCCCAAGCCGTTCATCCTGAAGTCCAAGGGCACGAAGGACGCGGTGTGGACCTCGCGGACCAAGGCCGAGCGGGAGACCCTGCAGGCCGATGCGGAAGAGACGCCGACGTTCGCCAAACCCGTTGAACCCAAATCCGAGCCCAAGGCCAAATCCAAGGTCAGCAAACCAAAGGCCAAGCTCCAGATCCTGCCCGACTTCATCGAGCCGCAGCTCTGCAAGGCCCTGGACCGCCCGCCGGCCGGCCCCGGCTGGGCGCATGAGATCAAGTTCGACGGCTACCGCGTCCAACTGCGCGTCGAGGGCGGCCGGGCCACCCTGCGCACGCGCAAGGGCCTGGACTGGACCGCCAAGTTTACCTCCATCGCCAAGGCCGCCGCGGATCTGCCCGATAGCATCCTCGATGGCGAGGTGGTGGCCTTGGACGCCGCTGGCCAGCCTGACTTCGCTGGCCTGCAGGCGGCGCTGTCGGACGGGAATACCAGTGACCTGATCTTCTTCGCCTTCGACCTGCTGACCGACAAAGGCGGGGACCTTCGCGACCTGCCGCTACGCGAGCGCAAGGCGCGACTGAAAGCGATGATGGAGCCGGACGAGCCACGCCTGCGCTTCGTCGATCACTTTGAGACGGCCGGCGACGCGGTGCTGCTGTCGGCCTGCAAGCTCGACTTGGAGGGCATCATTTCCAAGCGGCTGGACGCACCCTATCGCTCCGGCCGCAGCGACAGCTGGATGAAGGCCAAGTGCCGCGCGGGCCATGAGGTGGTGATCGGCGGCTACACCACCACCGGCAGCGCCTTCCGGTCGCTGATCGCCGGCGTCTATCGCGAGGGCAAGCTGGCCCATGTGGGCCGGATCGGCACTGGCTTTCGCCGCGACAAGGTCGGCAAGCTGCTGCCGCGCCTGAAGGCGCTGGAGACTGACAAGTCGCCGTTCGAAGGCAAGGGCGCGCCGCGCAAGGCCGACAACGTCCATTGGGTGAAGCCCGAACTGGTGGCCGAGATCGAATATGCCGGCTTCACTGGCGATGGTTCGATCCGCCAGGCCTCGTTCAAGGGTCTGCGCGAGGACAAGCCGGCCGCCGAAGTCGAGGCCGAGGTCCCGGCCTCCGCCGAGACCGCCGAGCTGGCGACGCCGGTCCCCAAGGCCGTGCCCCAGGCCACAAGCAAGACCGCTCCGACCACGATCTCGACCACCAAGACCGACAGCATCGTGATGGGCGTGACCATCTCCAAGCCCGACAAGGCCCTCTGGCCCGATGTCGATGGAACGCCGGGGACCAAGATCGACCTTGCCCGCTATATGGAAGCGGTCGGGCCCTGGATGTTGCCGCACCTCAAGGGCCGGCCGGCCTCGATCATCCGCGTGCCCGACGGCATCGGCGGCGAGGCCTTCTTCCAGCGCCATGCCATGCGCGGGATGTCCTCGCTGATCGAGCTGACCACCGTGAAGGGCGACAAGCAGCCCTACATCCAGTTCGACCGGCTCGAGGCCCTGATCGCCGCCGCCCAGATCGCCGCCGTCGAGATCCATCCCTGGAATTGCCAGCCGGGCGACCCCGAAGTGGCCGGCCGGCTGGTCTTCGACCTCGACCCCGCGCCGGGCGTCACCTTCCAGGATGTCATCGACGGAGCCCGCGAGGTCCGCGACCGGCTGGAGGAGGTGGGGCTGGTCAGCTTCTGCAAGACCACCGGCGGCAAGGGCCTGCACATCGTCACGCCCCTATCCGACAAGGTGCCGTGGGACTTGGCCAAGACCTTCGCCCGCGAGGTCTGCGCTCGCATGGCCGCCGATGCGCCGGACAAGTACCTGATTGCCATGAGCAAGAAAGCGCGGGAGGGGCGGATCTTCCTCGACTACCTGCGTAACGACCGCACCAGCACCGCCGTCGCACCGCTTTCGGCGAGAGCCAGGCCGGGCGGGACAGTGTCGATGCCTCTCAACTGGACTCAGGTGAAGGCGGGCCTCGATCCCACGAAGTACACGATCCGCAGCGTTCCCGGCTTGCTCGCCAAGAGCACGGCCTGGGAGGACTATTTTGACGCCGCCAAACCGCTGAAGGCGGCGATCAAGCGGCTGGAGTAGGGGGTGGGGCGCGGGCGCTCTGGGTCATGGAAGTGACAGCTGCGCAAAACGGCGGCGATGACGACCATGCGGCCGTAGTCTTTGCGATTTCGAGAGCTGTCGCACCTTCGGTCTCGCACAGCGACGTGAGCGCATCGTGACCGAGCTTCGCCGCAGCGCAACGGATCGAAACGGCTGTCCAGTGCGTTTCTCAGGCCTGTAGTCTTCGGAGAGGGCCTTATCGCCATGACCGCGTTTGGGTCAGCCGTTCGGCATGCGTCGGATGATTTGCCACCACCCCCTGTCGCCTTGCCGCCCCACGCGGCCCTTTTTCTCGACCTTGATGGCACGCTAGCCCCGATCATGCCCCGGCCTGAACAGGTTGGCCCTGACGCGCGCCGCGCGGCGCTGCTCGACGACCTGACCCGCGCCTTGGACGGCCGCGTGGCGGTGGTCAGCGGCCGCGCGCTGAAGGACCTTGATCGCATTCTGGAAGGCCGCGTTCCGGCCATCGCCGCCGTCCACGGCCTTGTCCGCCGGGGCGCCCACGGCGTGGAGTGCGCTAAACCGCACGCCGACCTCGACTATGCGCGCGGCGTGCTGCGCGATCTGGCCCGCGGCGATAAGGGCCTGTTGTTCGAAGACAAGGGTCTCAGCGTAGGCCTGCACTATCGTAATGCGCCCTCCGCCGCCGAGGCCGTGATCGAGGCCGCCGAACGCTTGGCCCAGTCCTCCGAACTGGTCCTGCAACTGGGTGACATGGTCGCCGAGCTGCGAACCCCCGGCCAGGACAAGGGCAAGTCGGTGTCGGCTTTCCTGCGCGAGGCGCCGTTCGACGGGGCCTGCCCGGTCTTCGTGGGCGACGATCTGACCGACGAGGACGGCTTCGCCGCCGCCGCCCGCCTAGGCGGCTATGGCGTGCTAGTCGGGCCGGAGCGTCCGACCCAGGCAGTCTATCGTCTGGAAGACTGCGGAGCCGTGCTCGACTGGCTGAGCGTCGCCCTTGGAGCCGGGGGCGCTGGGGGCGGGAGGAGCGTCGCATGAGCCGCCTGATCGTCGTCTCCAACCGCGTCAATCCGCCCACCGGCAAGGGCGACGAAAGCGTCGGCGGCCTAGCCATGGCCCTAGGCGCGGCCTTGCGCGAATATTCCGGCATCTGGTTTGGCTGGAGCGGCAAGACCACCGAGACGTTCACCGGCCAGCTGAACATGCAGAAGGCTGACGGGGTGACGGTGGCCACCGTGGATCTCGAGGAGAACGACTACCAGGAATATTACAACGGCTATGCCAACAAGACCCTGTGGCCGCTGTTCCACTATCGCGTCGATCTGACCGCTTATGACCGCTCGTTCGGCGAGGGCTATGACCGGGTCAACAAGCGCTTCGCCGAGACCTTGCTGCCGCTGATCGAGCCCGACGACATCATCTGGGTGCACGACTACCACCTGATCCCGATGGCGCGGGAGCTGCGCCGGCTTGGCGTGACCAACCGGATCGGCTTTTTCCTGCACATCCCGTGGCCCGCTCACCAGCTGGTGGTGACCCTTCCGCGCCATAGGCCGCTGGTCGAGGCGATGTTCCATTACGACCTGATCGGCTTCCAGACCGAGGAGAGCGTCCAGGCCTTCGAGGGCTATGTGTTCAACGAGGTGGGCGGCGAGCGCACCGATGATGGGCGGCTGACGGCCTTCGGCCAGACCACCCAGGCTGGCGCCTTCCCGATTGGCATCGACGCGGCCGACTTCGACCGCATCAAGGACAGCTACCGCGCCAACCGGGTCTATGACCGGCTCATGGCCCACAGCGTGTTTCGCAAGATGATCGTTGGCGTTGATCGCCTAGATTATTCCAAGGGACTGGAAGAACGGTTGATCGGTTTCGAGCGGTTCCTGCACGACAATGACGAGGCCCGTCGCGAGGTCATGCTGCTGCAGATCGCCCCGATCTCGCGCGACGAGGTCGGGGCCTACCAGGACCTGCGCGGGCGGCTAGACGGGCTGATCGGGCGGATCAACGGCGCCTATGCCGACATGGACTTCAATCCGATCCGCTACCTCAATCGCAGCTATCGCCGCGACGAGCTGGCCGGGGTCTATCGCGCCGCCAAGGCTGCCCTGGTTACCCCCCTGCGTGACGGCATGAATCTGGTGGCCAAGGAATATGTCGCCTCGCAAAACGCTGACGATCCGGGCGTGCTGATCCTCTCGCGCTTCGCCGGCGCGGCCCGGCAGCTGAAGGAGGCGTTGATCATAAACCCCAACAGCCCCGAAGAGATATCCGACGCCTTGAGCCGAGCTCTGAGCATGGATCTGGCCGACCGCAAGCGCCGCTGGGAAGCGTTGATCGACAATGTCACCCGCCACGACGTCACCGCCTGGCGCGACGACTTCGTCTCGGCGCTGCGCGAGCCGCCCCACATGACGACAAGGGAGGCCGCCTTGCCCAAGGCCGCCAACGAAACACCAGCCCTGGCTGTCCGGGCCGGAGGGAGAGCATGACATGGCCGCGAGACCCACTTGGCAAGGCCATCTGCGCCTCTCATTGGTCACCTGCCCGGTAGCGATGTACACGGCGACCAGCCCCGGCGGCGAGGTGCGCTTCAATCTGCTGAATCCCAAGACCCACAACCGGATCAAGATGATCGCCACCGACCCCGAGTTGGGCCCGGTTGATCGCGCCGACCTTGTCAAGGGCTACGAATACGAGAAGGACCACTATGTGATCCTGACGCCCGAGGAGATCGAGAGCGTCCGCCTGGAAAGCACGCGCGTCATCGACATCGAGCGCTTCGTCGACGCCGGCGACATCGACCGGCTCTATTGGGACAATCCCTATTTCCTGGTGCCAGACGGCAAGCTGGCGCTGGACGCCTACACGGTGATCCGTGACGCCATGGCCGGCGCGGGCAAGATCGCCCTGGGCCGGGTGGTGATGCACACTCGCGAGCGCCTGATGGCCATCGAGCCGCGCGATAACGGTCTCATCGCCTACACCCTGCGCAGCCATGACGAGGTGCGCGACTCCCGCGAACTGTTCGACGACATCCCTGACCGCAAGGCCGATCCCCAGATGGTGGCCATCGCCGAGAAGATCATCGAACAGCAGGAAGGTCCCTTCGACCCCAGCCAATTCAAGGACCGCTACGAGGACGCCCTGCGCGCCCTGATCGCGCAGAAGGAAAAGGGCGGCAAGTCCAAGGTCACGGTCGAGGAGCCAGACAACACCAATGTCGTCGATCTGATGGAGGCCCTGCGCAAGAGCCTGGGCCAGAAGCCCGGCATGGCGGCGGTCAAGCTGGCGGCCAAGAAGGAGCCCGCCGCCAAGGCGCCCACCAAAAAGGCTCCGGCGCGCAAGAACGCCTCTTGAGGCGCGCGGCATTTGCCCTGCATCGCGATGGGGCGTTTGATCCTCGTCCGGGAGGACGTGTGATTCACAGGCTTCGCATTTTCCTGCCCGTGGCATTGGCCGCGGCGCTTTCCGGGTGCGCCACGGCGGCCCGACAGGAGCTGGCGCGTGAGAGGGCCGCCGTGCTGGAGTGCCAAGGCCAGCGCACCGCGCGGCCGACGGTGATCCTTGAAGCCGGAGCGTTCGGCGGCGTCGCCGACTGGACCTTGGTCGAGCGCGACCTCGCAAAGCGCGGCCGGGTTTGCGCCTATGACCGCGTTGGCCTTGGCCTCGCGCCGCTGGAGGTCGAAGCCATCGACCGCTCGCCGGTGGCGATCGCCCGGCGTCTGGAGGCCTTGGTCTCCCAGGAGGAAGGCGACAGGCCGGTAATCCTGGCGGGTCACTCCAACGGCGGACTCTATGTCGAGGCCTTCGCCCGGCTGTGGCCCCAACGAACGGCTGGCCTGCTGCTGGTCGATGCGGTCGGAACCGACGTACAGAACCATCCACTGGCCTTGGCTGACCTTGAAAAGGAGCGACAGCTCACCGGCCTGGCGCCGTTCGCCCGCGCGACGGGCCTGTCGCGCCTGGGCCCTTGGCTGAGCGAGATCCATCCGCCGGCCGAGGCCGCAGCGCGCCGTGAGCTGACCTGGACCCGCCGCTCCAGCACTCACGCGGCTTCCGAAGAGGTGCAGGCTATCGTCGCGGGTCTCAAGGCAGTGGACACCTTGCCGCCGCTGCGTCTGACCATCCCGGTGGCGGTGATCGTCGCGAGCCGTCGTCCGACCGCGCCGCTGGATCGCGACTGGAGAGCCGCCCAGGTGGCGATCGCCGATCGCGCCTGCCGTTCGGTGGTGGTCGACGCCTGGTCGAGCCATACCTCGATCCTCGACGCTCAGGGCGACTATGTCGTTGCCCTGGTCGATTGGCTTAACGGCGGCCAACCCTGGGCGGGCAAGCGCGGCTGCGGCTAGAGAAGTTTTCGAGCGAAGTGGTTCCGGTTCGCGTGAAGAAAAATGCGTCAAAACAAAAGATTAGAGCTCACGGCCTGACGCAGTCAGGTCGGGAAATGCTCTAGCGCCCCAATCCGCTCAGCCACCTCCGCAGGGGCGCGTCGTAGAACCGCGAGGCGATCCAGGCGATCAGCGGAATGAAGACCAGCGCCGCGCCGCAGAACCACAGGGGGAACCACGCCGGTTCGCCTTGCGCATAGACCCGCATCATCATCGCCCAAGCCGCCCAGTGCAGGGCGTAGAGCGGATAGGAGAGATCACCCGCGCCACGACACAATGCGCCGAGCCGGCCGTTGGGGTCGTGGGCGCCCATGCACACCAGCACCGGGAACAGCAGCGCCACGCAGGCTAGGTCGTAGAACTCGTTGCGCGGCGTGAGCGGCGCGAACAGGGCGGCGGCGAGCAAAACCACCGGGATCACAAGACCCGACCCTGGGGCCCTATGGCGATAGCGCCAGGCCAGCCAGCCCAGGGTGAAGCTGAAGGTCGACCGCGCCAGTCCGATCCAGAAGGTCGCGCGATCCCAGCCGGTCTCGATCCCATGCATGCCCAGGGCGCCCCACAGCATGACCGCGAAACAGACGATCAGGATGGTCGCCAGCCCGGCGCTCGGCATGCGCCGGACCGGGAACCACAGGGCGCTGATCAGCACCTCGAAAAATAGCGACCAGGCCGGCGGATTGAACGGGAACAGGCTGGGAAAGGTCCCGTAGGGCGTGGGGTCCAGGCGCGGGATCAGCAACAGGCCGCGTGTCAGGTTCAGCCAGAACGGCGGGCTGTGCCGGGCAGTAAGGATCGCGCCCATGAAGGTCGCCAGCACCAGCATTGGCCAGATCCGCACGACGCGGGTCTAGAGATAAGACAGCCAGCCGATGTCGCGCCGTTGGAACGCGTGGGCCAGCACGAAGCCGCTGAGGCAGAAGAAGAAATCCACCGACAGATAGCCGTGGGCCACCACGCCCTTGCGTCCCGACCAGTCGGTGACGTGGTAGAGGAGCACCCCCGCCGCCGCCACGGCGCGCAGGCCGTCAAGGGCGGCGAATCTCTGCGTCTTTTGCTCAATCACCCGCTGCGTCCACAGCATGGAGGTTTGAGTGATGAGCGGGCCTAGAGCAAGCCGCGACCGTCCGCTCCTGCGGCTTGCCCTAATCGAGAAGCTGGACCCGAACGCCCAATTCCGCCGCCGCCAGCGCCAGGCGATTGTCCAGGGTTACGCAAAAGGTCTTCCCGGCGGCACGTGGCGGCGTGAAGCGCGCTGCTGACCTCTTCGATCGTGGGTGGGTACGATGACGCCGGCGTCCAAATAGACGCTCAAGCCTCGGGGTTCTCGTAAAGCTCGTAAAGCTCGTTGAGCAGATCAGCGGAGCTGATCCCGGCTGGCTTTCGCGCCTGACGGCGGGCACGCAGCCAGGCATAGGTCGCCTGCGGGGTCCCAGGAGCACGCGCCGCGATCGCCCGCAGCTCGGCGACAGGCTTACCGCGCCGTGGGATGATGACCTCCTCGCCCTTCAGCGCGCGGTCGATCAGTCGAGGCAGGCGGTATCGACGCCCATTGCGAACGGGCGCGGGCTGCGGGGCCCGAGATCCTGATGGAGCCGGCCGATCAGTTCTATGGCGACCGCACCTATCGTTGCCCCGACCCGGAGGCCCATTTCTGGGCCGTGGGCGCGCCGGTCAGGACCGTCACCCAGCAGGAGGCCGAGGCGGACTCGGGACTGAAAGTCATCCAAGGCTGGGTGTGACCGCGACCATGACGCCCGGCGATTTCCGCCGTTTGGCCCTCACCTTACGCGGGGCGATCGAGAGCGCGCACATCCAGGGCCCGCGTCGAGCAGGCGAACTGGCCCAGGCCGCCAGCCTGACCGCGCCGGCCATCATCCGCCATCTGCGCGCCCTTCGCCAGGTGGGGCTGGCGGAGGAAACCCGCGTGACCGTCGAGCATCGCGGCTTGGACACTGTGCCGATCGAGCACGTGGCGCGCGCCGCTTCCCCGACGGCGTGTTCCTGCGCCGGCACGGCGAGTGGTGGCAGGCGCTGCTGACAGGTCTGGCCATTCGCGCTGCTATGGGTTCAAAGGAAGACGCCGGGGGAGGGCGACGCATGACCAAGACCATCAGCAAGACCCACCGTCAGGCGGCGCTGGGCTTCATTTTCGTCACCGCCAGCCTCGACGTGCTGTCGCTGGGGGTGATGATCCCGGTGCTGCCCGAGCTGATGAAGCGCTTCAACGGCGGCGACACCGCCTCGACCGCGCTATGGATCGTGCTGTTCGCCACGACCTGGGGCGTGATGCAGTTCTTCTGCGCGCCGATCCTGGGCTTGATGTCCGACCGTTTCGGCCGCCGGCCGGTGATCCTGACCTCGATCTTCGGCCTGGGGGTCGACTTCCTGTTCATGGCCTTTGCCCCGACCATCTGGTGGCTGTTCGTCGGCCGGGTGTTCAACGGCATGACCGCCGCCAGCTTCTCGACCGCAGGCGCCTATGTCGCCGACGTCACCAAGCCCGAGGATCGGGCCAAGGGCTTTGGCCTGATGGGGGCGGCGTTCGGGGTGGGCTTCACCTTCGGCCCGGCCCTGGGCGGCTGGCTATGGCATTTCGACCATCGCCTTCCGTTCCTGGTCTGCGCGGCCCTGGCCCTGTGCAACTGGCTGTACGGCTTCTTCGTGCTGCCGGAGTCTCTGCCGGTCGAGAAGCGGGTCAAGCGGTTTGACTGGAAGAAGGCCAACCCAATCGGCTCGCTGAACCTCTTGAGGAGCAAGCCCAACCTGCTGGGCCTGGCCGGTGTCGGCTTCCTGTTCCAGCTGTCGCACAACGTGCTGCCCAGCGTCTTTGTGCTCTATATGGGCTATCGCTATCATTGGCCGGTCAATGTCATCGGCCTGACCCTGATGGGCAGCGGCATCGCCGGCATCTTCATGCAGACCGTCGTGGTTGGCCCCGTCGTCAAGGCGGTCGGAGAGCGCGGCGCGCTGCTGATGGGCCTGTTCTTGGGCGCGGTGGGCTTCATGATCTACGGCCTGGCGCCGACGGGTTGGCTCTATCTCTGCGGCCTGCCGATCTTCGCCTTCAGCGGCTTGATCCAACCGGGGCTTCAGGGCCTGATGACCCGCCGTGTCGAGCCGTGGGAGCAGGGCCAACTGCAGGGGGCGAACTCCGCCATGATGGGCATCACGGCCATCGTGGGGCCGTCGCTCTACCTGTTCCCGTTCGCCTGGGCGGTGCGCCATGACGCCACCTTGCACATGCCCGGCCTGCCGGTGCTGATCGCCGCGGCCCTGATGCTGGGGGCGGTTGTTCTGGCCTATCGCTATGCGCGACCGCTGGCGGCCATCAATGCGCCCGAAAGCTCAGCTGATTTGGCAGGCTGAGTTTCACGGAGTCGCCAAACCCCCATGCGATCCTATCGCGTCCTGCTTCCCGCCCTGGCCGTGCTGGCCGCCTGCTCGCCACAGGGGGCGTCGAAGGCCCAGTCGATCCCCGACTTGGCCCAGCCCACCCGTCGGGTTCCCACCGACCCGATGTCGATGAAGGCTTCGTTCTCGCCTGTGGTGAAGAAGACCGCCCCGGCCATCGTCAATGTCGCCAGCCGGCGCGTCGTGCGTCAACAGGCCGATCCGTTCTGGGACTTCTTCATGGGCGGCGGCGGCGGTGCGCCGCGCGAACAGGTGCAGGGCTCGCTCGGCTCGGGCGCCATCGTCCGCGCCGACGGGGTGATCATCACCAATCACCACAATATCGAGGGTATGAGCGACGTCACCGTCCAACTCGCCGACCGCCGAGAGTTTTCAGCCACGGTGCTGCTGGACGACCCGCGCGCCGACCTCGCCGTTCTGAAGATCGACACCAAGGGCGAGCGCCTGCCGGTGATCGCTATCGACGACCAGGAACAGCTGGAGGTCGGCGACCTGGTCCTGGCCCTGGGCAATCCGTTCGGCGTCGGCCAGACCGTGACCAACGGCATCGTCTCGGCCCTGGCCCGCACCGATGTGGGCGCGGCCGAGTTCGGGAGCTACATCCAGACCGACGCCGCGATCAATCCCGGCAATTCCGGGGGGCCGTTGGTCGATATGGACGGCGACCTGATCGGCGTGAACACCTTCATCATCTCGCGCTCGGGCTCGTCCAGCGGCGTCGGCTTCGCCATTCCGGCCGCCGTGGTGCGCCAGGTGGTGAGCACAGCCCTGGGCGGCGGCCACAGCGTGGTCCGGCCCTGGCTAGGCGTGAAGGGCCAGCCCGTGACCGGCGAGATCGCCAAGAGCCTGGGCCTGGCCACGCCGCGCGGCGTTGTGCTGTCCGACGTCTATCCCGGCGGCTCGGCCCAGCGGGCGGGTCTGCGCGAGGGTGACGTGATCCTCTCCATCGACGGCCAAGCCGTGAACGACGAGGGCGGCGGCGCCTTCGCCATCGGCACCCACAAGGTCGGCGACCGGGTCTCGGTGATAATCAACCGCGGCGGCAAGGAACAGACCCTGACCCTTCGCGCCGAGGCCGCGCCGGAAACTCCGGCCCGCGACGAGCGCGTGCTGAAGGGCCGCAGCCCGTTCGACGGCGCCACCGTCGTCAACCTGTCGCCCGCCGTGGCCCAGGAACTGAGCGTCGATCCCTTCGCTGGACGCGGGGTTCTGGTCACCAAGATCGGCCAGGGCTTTGCCCTGAACGCCGGCCTGCGTCCCGGCGACTTCATCCGTGAGGTCAACGGCAAGGCCATCAACACCACCGCCGAGCTTGACGCCGTCAACAAGGCAGGGGCCTCGGTGTGGGCGGTGACGATCGAACGCGGTGGCCAGCGGATCACGGCGCGGCTGAGGGCGTAGAGCGCGATCTGGGGACACCCACTTAGGGCAAGATCTTTCGCCAAGATCGTACAGGCCGTGTTGTGAGTGTGTGTCCCCGTTCCGTTCACCCTGCTAGAAGAGAGAATGTCCGATCTTTTCCAAGCCGCCGGCCTGACGCCTCACGCGCCTAGCCCGCTGGCCGACCGCTTGCGTCCCCAGACTCTCGACGAGGTGGTGGGGCAGGAACACCTGCTGGGTCCCGATGGCCCGATCGGCCGGATGGCCGCGGCCCACCGCCTGGCCTCGATGATCCTGTGGGGCCCGCCCGGCACGGGCAAGACCACAATCGCCCGCCTGCTGGCCAAGGCCGGCGGCTACGAGTTCCAGCAGATCTCGGCGGTATTTTCCGGCGTCGCCGACCTGAAGAAGGCTTTCGAGCAGGCTCGCGTGCGTCGCCATGCCGGCCAGAGCACCCTGCTGTTCGTCGATGAAATCCACCGCTTCAACCGCGCCCAGCAGGACGGTTTCCTGCCGTTCGTGGAAGAAGGGATCGTTACCCTGGTGGGCGCCACCACCGAGAACCCGTCGTTCGAGCTGAACGGCGCTCTGCTGTCGCGCTGCCAGGTCTTTGTGCTCAAGCGGCTGGACGAGGAGGCGCTGGAGGCGCTGCTGGTCAAGGCCGAGCATGCTGAGGGCCGCAAGCTGCCCCTGAACGACGACGCCCGCGCCACGCTTGTGGCCATGGCCGACGGCGACGGGCGTTACCTGCTGACCCTGACCGAGACCCTGCTAGCGGTCGGCACGGACACGCCGCTGAACCCCACTCAACTGGGCCAGTTCCTGCAGAAGCGCCGGCCGGCCTATGACAAGAACCGCGAGGAGCACTACAATCTGGTCTCCGCGCTCCATAAGTCGGTGCGCGGCAGCGATCCGGACGCGGCGCTCTACTGGCTGGCGCGGATGCTGGAGGGCGGCGAGGACCCGCTGTTCATCGCCCGCCGCCTGGTGCGCATGGCGTCTGAGGACATCGGCGCGGCCGATCCTCTGAGCCTGCTGCTGACCACGGCGGCCAAGGACGCCTATGACTTCCTCGGCAGTCCCGAGGGCGAATTGGCCCTGGCCCAGGCCGTGGTCCACATGGCCAGCGCGCCCAAGTCCAACGCCGTCTACATGGCCTACAAGGCCGCCCGCCGCGCGGCCAAGGAGACCGGCAGCCTGCCGCCGCCCGCCCACATCCTCAACGCCCCGACCAAGCTGATGAAGACCCTGGGCTATGGCGACGGCTACGCCTATGACCACGACGTCGAGGGCGGGGTGTCGGGTCAGAACTACTTTCCGGACGGCATGGCGCGGCCGACCCTCTACGAGCCCAAGCCTGTCGGCGCCGAGGCCAAGGTCAAGGAGCGGCTGGACGCCTGGAACCGCCTGCGGAGAGACGGCAAGTGAAGCTCACGCCTGCGGTCCAGGTGATCGCTCTGCTGTCTGTGGTTCTGCTGCTGGCGGGCGGCGTCTTGCTGTGGCTGGCGCTCGTCACGCCGTGGCACAGCAATTCCAACGCCTATTTCGCCGAGCTTCAAGCCCTGCGCGGCACGTTCTATTTCGGCGACCCCGCGCCCGAGGCCTTCAAGCGGGCGACGATCCAGTTCGACAGGCTGCAGGCCAAGTACGCGACGCACAAATGGCTCTATGCCGACTTGGCCTATGCCTGCGTCACGGTCGGGGCCTTGACCGCCATCGTCGCGGCCCTGGCGGCGCGGTTCGGCGGCCGGCTGCTAGTCACCCAGCGCAACGTCTTCATCGTCATCGGCGTGACCTTGCTGGCCCTGGTCGCGACCCTGGCGGGCCTGGCGGCCGATCCGCTGCACCGGATGTATCGCGAGCAACTGCCGGAATGGTCCGACGCCATCGCCATTCCGCTGGCGGGCGCGGTGGTGGCGATGATCCCGATCGCCTTGATGACGCTGGTCCTGATCATGACGCCGATTTTCGTGCGGCGCAGGGCACGGGGGCCCTTGCTGGTGCTCAGCCGGCCGCCGCACTGGCAGGCCACGGTGGCTAACCTCGTCTACGCCCTGCCGCTCGCCTTCGCGATATTCCTGCTGAGCAGCTTCGGCTCGCGCGGCGGCTGGGCGCTGGTCCCGGCGGGTCTGATACTGCTGTGGCTGTTCCTGAACGCGCGCGCGCTGTGGATCGCCCCGAAGGAGGAGGCGGCATGAACCGTCCGTCGCGTCGCCCGCCCTTGGCCCCCAAGCCCAAGGCCTCCGACACCCCCGTCGTTCTGACGCCCGCCGAGATCGAGTACACAAAGTCCTTGGTCATCCACGAGGACGACAGCGTCTTCGTGCTCAACAAGCCGGCCGGTCTCTCCAGCCAAGGCGGACGCATCCAGGCCCATACGCTGGACGACCTGCTGTGGGCCCTGGCGCGGCGCGACCGGGCTCGGCCTCGGCTGGTCCACCGGCTGGACCGCGACACCTCGGGCGTGATCCTCACCGCCCGCACCAAGCCGGCCGCGAGCTTTCTGGGCAAGGCCCTGATGGGTAAGCGGTTCCGCAAGACCTACCTGGCCATCGTCACGCCCGCCGCGCCCGAGCCGCGCGGCGGGCAGATCGACGCGCCCCTGCGCCGCGAGTCGATCGGTCGCGAGGCCTATATGCGCGTCTGCGATGAAGGCCATCCCGACGCCGAGACCGCCCGCAGTCGCTACAAGACCCTGGCGGCCACAACAGGCGCGGCCTTGGTCGAGCTGTCTCCCGACACCGGCCGAATGCACCAACTGCGGGTCCATATGGCCTCGATCGGTCGGCCGATCGCGGGCGACAGCCGCTATGGCGGGGCGCTGATGCTGGGCGGTGCGCCCGTGCCGCGGCTGATGCTGCACGCGGTCAGCCTGGTCTTCCCACATCCCGAGGGGGGTGAGCGGCGGATTTCAGCGCCGATCCCTGACGACATGCGCGCGGTTCTGGATAGGCTGGGCCTCGCGGTTCCGGAACGCGCCGGCCTGGAACAGGGACGGCCGGACGCTCGTTAAGCCTGCCAGGAGACATTCGCCATGAAACGCCTGATCGCGCTCGCCTTTTCCGCCGCAGTCCTTACAGGGTGCGCCTCGTCGCCCACGCTGTACGGGCCGCAGACCGCGCCGCAGGCGGCGGGCTATTCCGAATACCGGCTCGAGGCCGGCCGCTACCGCGTTACCTTCAAGGGCAATCCCGGCGCGCCGGTCAACCAGGTCTCGGATTACGCCCTGCTGCGCGCTGCCGAACTGGCCCTGCGCGACGGCTATGACTGGTTCCGGGTCGCCGACCGCATGACGCAGCAAACCGGCTCGGGCGGCAATTCGGCGATCTCGATCGGCGGCGGCTCGGGTAGCTACGGGCGCAGGAGCGGCGTTGGCGTCGGCCTGGGTACGAGCTTCAACCTCGGCCCTGGGCCGGCGGTCAGCAGCTCGATGGAAGTGGTGTTTGGCAAGGGCCAGCGCCCGCGCGACGCCGACACCTATGACGCCCGCGACATCGTGCGGACCGTCGGGCAGGGGCGGGCGGCTGCTTAACGCCTATCCCGTGATCTTCCTGGCGGCGCTGCTCGCGGAAATCGGATGGGAAGCCCGCAGCGAGGCGTGGGTCAGGCCAGCCGTCTCGGCGGCGGCGAAATAGCCCTCGGCCGGTAGGCCCTGCAGGGCGAGCATCGGCGCCAGGCCCTTGGCGTCGCGACCGAAGGCCATGATCTCGGCGGCGATCTTTTCGGCGGGGCCGACCAGGTCGCTGGCGTCCAAGGTTAAGCCATACAGGCGCGCGTCACGCAGCGACCTCAGCGCTTCCTTCTCGGGCGGCACACGAGCGACGACGCCGCGCGTCAGGGCCTTGAGCAGGCCCACAACCTCCAGCAGACGCCCGGCGGGCGTGCCGCGGGTGACGTCCACCAACTCCATCATCACGCCGCCACGCAGCAGGGCGAGCGAGAGCCCACTGGTGCCGGTCAGCATGTCGCGGCCGCGCTGGGTTCCCAGGGTGCGGAACGAGGCCGGTATGATCAGGTCGGGACGGTCATGACCCTGGGTGGCGCGGGCGAAGACGGCGGCGTATTTCAGGGCCGCCTCGTCGATGAAGGCGGCGTCGCGGTCGGGCAGGCGCGAGACTGCGCGAGCGCTGATCTGCTTGCCCGAGCCCAGGTGCGTGACCACCGGCTCTATGCGAACGGCGGTCGCCACGTTGCGGCGCACGCTGATCATGTGCTCGAGGGTGAAATCGACACGCAAGGCCGCTCCGCTGCCGGTGGTGAAGGCCACCGGCGTGCGACGGGTCTCCTCCAGCGGGTCGACTTCGAAACGCACCGGAGAGAGGGCGCTGTCACGACGGGCCCGTGCGGCCAGCACGACGGCCGCGTCGACTGGACGGCAAACAACGCCACCGGCTTCTACCCCGATCACCGCGCGCACGCCCAGGTCCGACACCTCGGCCGCGCCCAGCAGGTGGGTCAACACGTCCTCAAGGATTCGCACGCTGGTTGCCTGAGCGGCCAAGCCTTGGTCGTTCTGCATGGCGATCAGGAAATCGTCCTCGCCGATCCGCGCGCGCAGGTCGGCGCGGTCAAGATGTTCGGCCAGCTTGCGCTCGACATAGGTCCAGACGTCGACGCGCTTCTTGTCCCACCAGTCGCCGGCCCAGCGGCGGATCGCCTTGACGCTGATGATGTTGACCGAACCGCGTGCGATCAGGTCCGAACCCGCCAGTCTTTGGAGCACGGGGGCGCTTAGCGCGAGATGCTCGTTTCGGTCGTCCATTGGGCTCGAATCGAAGGGCATGTTCGCCTTGGAGCGGGAGGAGCCCCCAAGATACCTTCCACACGCTTAACGGGCAGTGCAAGAACACAGTTTCCAAAACAGCTTAACGGCGGACGGCGGGGGATGAAAGGACGTTGGCCGATCACCTGTGCGGCGTACTCGCGCAGAGCGGGGCGCCACCCGACTTGGCGTTCGGGCGCGCTCGGCGCATAAGGAGCCCGATGACCAAACTTTTCCTCGTAGCCGTCGGAGGCGCCTTGGGCTCCGTCGCCCGCTATCTGGTCGGTGTTCAGGCCCTGCGCCTGTTCGGGTCGAACTGGCCCTACGGCACCTTCATCGTCAATCTGACGGGCGGACTGCTGATGGGCCTTCTGGCCGCCTTTCTCGCCCTTCGGGGCGGCGCGCAACAAGAACACTGGCGAGTCTTGCTCGGTGTCGGGGTGATGGGCGGCTTCACCACCTTTTCGGCCTTTTCGCTGGAGACCGCGCTGATGATCGAGAAGCGCGCCTACGCCCAGGCCTTTACCTATACGACCGCCAGCGTGCTTCTGTCCGTGGCGGCCATTTTCGCGGGGCTCTTGATCTCCCGCAGGATCTTTTCGGTATGAAAGAAGTTCGCACGCTTTATGTGGACGCTGGCGAAGACGGCGTCCGCGTGGACCGCTGGTTCAAGCGCCGCTGGCCGCACCTGAACCACATCGCGCTCAACAAGCTGTTCCGCTCGGGCCAGGTTCGGGTCGATGGCTCGCGGGTCAAGGGCGACACCAAGCTGACGGCCGGCGCTCAGGTGCGCGTGCCGCCACTGCCCGACGCGCCCGATCCGGACGAGAAGCAGGCCCTGTCCAAGCGCGACATCGCCTTTGCCAAGTCGCTGGTGCTGTATGAGGACGAGGAAGTCCTGGCGCTGAACAAGCCCGCCGGCTTGGCCGTGCAGGGCGGGACCAAGACCACCCACCACATCGACAAGCTGCTCAGCGCCTGGGGCGAGGGCGTCAACCGTCCGCGCCTGGTGCACCGACTGGACCGTGACACCTCCGGCGTGCTGCTGCTGGGCAAGACCCCGGCCGCCGCCGCCAAGCTGTCGGGATCGTTCGCGCGCCGCCGCGCCCAGAAGACCTATTGGGCCATCGTCGCCGGCAATCCGCACCCGGTCGAGGGCGTCATCGAGCTGCATCTGGCCAAGCGTGGGGTTGGCGACCGCGAACTGGTGGTGCCCGCCGAGCCGAAGGATCCAGACGCCCAGCCGGCCGAGACTGAATTCGTCTCGATCAGCCGCGCCGGTCCGCGCGTTACGTGGATGGCCCTGCGCCCGCACACTGGCCGAACGCACCAGTTGCGCGCCCACATGAAGGCCATCGGCCACCCCATCCTGGGCGACCCCAAGTACAGCGACGACAAGGCCCTGCAGCTTTCGGAAGGCCTGAAGCTACAACTTCACGCGCGTTCGATCCTGCTGCCGCACCCCACGGTCGGCACCCTGGCCATCCAGGCCCCGCTTAGCCCCGAGATGAAGGCCGGGTTCGCCAAGTTCGGGTTCTCGGAGGACGAGGCCGAATACGATCCGTTCGCGCGGCGTCAGGTAAAGCGGCGGTAACTCAGACCAGCCCCGTCACCATCTTCGCTGTGGCGCTGTCGGGAAACACCGTCGTCTCCAGCGCCCCCCGATCAACGCCCATGTGTTCGCCCAGCACGCCCTTGAACAGGCCGCGCAGGTCGAGGCTGGGCGCCACGTCGCGGTTCTCGAACAGCGCCGTCTGTTTCAAGGTGGGCCAGTTGCCGATGATGCCGCCGGGCTTCAGCCGGCCGCCCAGCACCAGGGCGGTGGAGCCGGTGCCGTGGTCGGTGCCGCCGGTGCCGTTGATCCGAGCGGTGCGGCCAAACTCGGTGGCCACGACGACAACGGTGTTGCTCCATTCCGCGCCGAGGCCAATGTTCAGGCCATCCAGTACCGCGTCCAGATAGGAGAGGCGGGTGTTAAGTTGTCCGACCTGGCCGGCGTGGGTGTCCCAGCCGTTCAGCGAGAGAGCGGCGATGCGCGGCCCCTCTCCTGCTTCATGAAGCCGGCCAAGGTGGAGCCGAGCTTGCGGGCGGCGTCGCGGCCCTGCTGCTGGTTGGCAATGGCCGGCGGTGGCGGGGTCATGACGGCCGGCGACATCATGTTCGGGGCGCGGGCGTCGGTCGAGATCGGGGTCGGCGCGGGATTGAGCCGGGTCACCGCCGCTTGGGCCATGGCCTCGGTCTCCTGGCCACGCGCGAAGGCTGGCCCCATCAAGGGGTCGGCCTTGTACAGGTCCTGCAGCAAGCTCGGCAGGCGGGCGGTCTCATCGACGCCCGCGCCCGGCGACCAGCTGGCGGCCTGGACCTTTCCGTGCAGGATCAGCGGGGCGGTGGCGCCAACAAGAGCGCAGCCCGGCTGCCGGGACCCATCGACAGGGCCTGATCCAGATAGAGCAGCATGGCTGGATGGGTGGAGGAGGCGACCAGCAGGTCCTCGAAACGCCCAAACACGTGCGGGCGGATGGCCTCCTGCTCGAACGGCCCTACCACGGCGGCGGTGATCTGCTTGGTGGCCGAGACCGTGAAGTGGTTGGCCCAGAACAGCGTCCAGCGCTCGCGGAACGCCGCGTCGGTGGCCGCGCCCAGTTGGGCGCGGGCGAGGAAGTCGCCCTCGGTCTGGTCGCGCAGCATTTTTCGGGCGTCCTTGACCGGATCGGACTTGGGTTCACCGTCCGCCTTGGCCTCGCGCTTGTTCATCGGGTAGTCGCGATACTCATCCAGGCGCTGGGCGGAGCTTTCGGGATTGGCCTGCGGCTGGTGCGCGCCCTCCGCGCGGATCTGGTCGATCAGGAAACCGCGCGGGTCCGATTGCGCCGCCGCGATCTCGCCGGGGCGAGCGCCCAGGCCAAAGCGGGTGGCGGCGATCGCGGCCATCATCTCTTTTGGGGCAGGCTCAAGCCGTGTCTCTCCCTCGCGTCGCCCGCTCTTGCCTTGGGCGCGTTGTTTGCCCATTCAACGCGCTGGACCCGACGTTTTGATGTCCGAACTGAAAAGAAGACCGCCTTGGCCGACAAGCCCGACCTGCTGCAACGCCCCCGCCGGTTCTACAAGGCGGCGACCGCCGCGCCGCACGAAGGCGGATATGCCGTGCTGCTGGATGGTCGCACGCCCAAGTCGCCGGCCAAGTCGCCCCTAGTCTTGCCGACCCTGGCCCTGGCGCAGTTGGTGGCCGACGAGTGGGAAGCCCAGGTCGAGATCATCGACACCACCGTCATGCCCGCCACCCGCCTGGCCTTTACCGCCATCGACCGCATCCGCGAGACCCGCGCCGAGGTGGCCGCCGAGGTGGCGGCCTATGCCGGCTCGGACCTGCTCTGCTATTGGGCGGAGCACCCCACGCCGCTGGTCGAGCGTCAGAAGCGCGACTGGGGCGGCATGCTGGACTGGGCGCGGGCCGAGCTGGGCTTGAACCTGCAGCCCGTCAGCGGCGTCATCCATACCGCGCAATCCCCGGCTGCCTTGGCTTCGGTGGAAGCGCTGGCCCTGACCATGGACGACTTCACCCTGGCTGGCGTCGCCTATGGCGCTGGCCTGCTGGGTTCGACCGTGCTGTCCCTGGCGCTGCGCGCCGGGGCGGTGACCGGCCAGCGGGCGCTGGACCTGTCGCACCTGGAAGAGGCCTTCCAGGCCGAGATTTGGGGCCGCGACGCCGAGGCCATCGCGCGCGCCCAAGCCCTTGCGGTCGAGGCCAAGGTTCTGGAGCGCTGGTTCGCCGCGCTGCGTCGGTGAGAACCATCCTGCTTTACGGCCTGGCGGCCGTTTGCGAGATCGGCGGCTGCTATGCCTTTTGACGGTGGCTGAAGCAGGGTCAGTCGATGCTGTGGGCGGTGCTGGGAGTCGTGGCCCTAGTCGTGTTCGCCGGGCTGCTGACCCGGGTGGACGCCTGGCGGCGGGGCGTACCTTCGCGGCCTATGGGGGGCTCTACATCGCCGCGTCACTGATCTGGATGCGGGTGGTCGAAGGTCTGCGGCCGGATCGTTGGGACCTGACGGGAGCCACGGTCTGCCTGGTCGGCGCCGGGATCATTCTGTGGGCGCCGCGCGCCGCCTAGACCGGCGGCCGCCTTTGCTGCACTGCCGCAACGGATGCCTTGCCACGGAAGGCTCGCGCCATTAGGCGTCGGTCCATAAAGGTGGGAAATCTACCAGTCTGAAGAGCAGGGGAGCGTGCGCGTGCAGTCCATTCTCGAGGAACTCGATCGTCGTCGCGACCAGGCCCGGGCCGGCGGCGGCGAGAAGCGCGTTGCGGCCCAGCACGCCAAGGGCAAGCTGACCGCGCGCGAGCGGATCGACCTGCTGCTGGACGAAGGCTCCTTCGAGGAGTTCGACATGTTCGTCGAGCACCGCGGCACCGAGTTCGGCATGGCGGACCAGAAGGTGCCCGGCGATGGGGTGGTCACCGGCTGGGGCACGATCAACGGCAAGGTCGTCTACGTTTTTTCCAAGGATTTCACGGTGTTCGGCGGCTCGCTGTCGGGCGCCCACGCGGCCAAGATCGTCAAGGTCCAGCGCCAGGCCATGAAGGTCGGCGCGCCGATCATCGGCCTGTTCGACGCCGGCGGGGCCCGCATTCAGGAAGGCGTCGACAGCCTGGCCGGCTATGCCGACATCTTCCTCGAGAACGTCATGGCCAGCGGTGTCATCCCGCAGATCAGCGTGATCATGGGCCCCTGCGCCGGCGGCGACGTCTATTCGCCGGCCATGACCGACTTCATCTTCATGGTGAAGGATACCAGCTACATGTTCGTCACCGGCCCCGATGTGGTCAAGACCGTCACCAACGAGATTGTCACAGCCGAGGAGCTGGGGGGAGCTCGCGTGCACGCCTCCAAGTCGGGCGTGGCCGAGGGGGCGTTCGAGAACGACCTGGAAGCCCTGACCCAGGTGCGCCGTTTGATCGACTTCCTGCCCTCGTCCAACCGCGAAGCCGCGCCGGAGCGCGACAGCTTCGACGAGGCCTATCGCGAGGAGGCCAGTCTCGACAGCCTGATCCCAAGCGACGCGGGCAAGCCCTACGACATGAAGGAGTTGATCCTGAAGATCGTCGATGAGGCCGACTTCTTCGAGATCAGCTCCGAATGGGCCAAGAACATCGTCTGCGGCTTTGCCCGCATGGACGGGACCAGCGTCGGCATCGTCGCCAACCAGCCCCAGGTGCTGGCCGGGGTGCTGGACATCGACAGCAGCCGCAAGGCCGCCCGCTTCGTGCGCTTCTGCGACGCCTTCAACATCCCGATCATCACCCTGGTCGACGTGCCGGGCTTCATGCCGGGCACCAAGCAGGAGTACGGCGGCCTGATTAAGCACGGCGCCAAGCTGCTGTTCGCCTATGCCGAGGCGACGGTTCCCAAGATCACCCTGATTACCCGCAAGGCCTATGGCGGGGCCTATGACGTCATGAGCTCCAAGCACCTGCGCGGCGACTTCAACTATGCCTGGCCCACCGCCGAGATCGCGGTGATGGGCGCCAAGGGGGCCGTAGAGATCATCTTCCGCGCCGAGGCGGGCGACCCGGTCGCGCTGGCAGCCCGCGAGGCCGAATACAAGGCCGCCTTCGCCAACCCGTTCGTCGCCGCCTCGCGTGGCTATATCGACGACGTCATCATGCCTCATGGCACCCGCAAGCGGATCGTCCGGGCGCTCAAGAGCCTTAAGGGGAAACAACTTACCAACCCCTGGAAGAAGCACGACAACATCCCGCTATGACCTTTCAAGCGCCGCTTCCGTATCATGGTCGCCGCGCTGCTGCTGAGCGCCTGCGCTGGCAGGCCGGAAGGTCGCGGCAGGATGGTCCGGTCGCCACAGGAACGAAGGCCTGCTTGCCGAGCCGGGCTGGGAGCTGGGGCGTGACCTCGTCCAGGGGGAGAGCTTCTTTGAGTTGACGCCCGCCGAGGGCGCCGTCAAATGAACTGGCCCGCGTCGGGGCAGGTCAATACGGTCGCGACTCGCGAGATGGACGACCAAGCCGCCTTCTTGCAAAGATTCGAGGCCCTTCGCACTGGGGTCGATCGACGCTTGGCCGAACTGGCGCCGGCCGTGGGCGTCGCGCCCAACCGGCTGGTCGAGGCCGTGCGCTATGCCCTGCTGGCGCCCGGCAAGCGCTTTCGCCCCATGGTGACCCTGCTCGCCGCGGCCGAATTCGGGGCGCCTGACGGCGCGGCGCTGGACGCGGCCTGTGCCTTTGAGATGATCCATACGGCGTCCCTGATCCTCGACGACCTGCCGGCCATGGACGACGCTGGCCTGCGGCGCGGCCTGCCGACTATCCATCGCACCTATGACGAGGCTACGGCGATCCTGGCGGGTGTGGGTCTGCTGAATCAGGCCTATGCCGTGATCGCCGCCGACCACGCCTTGCCCGGCCCGCTCCGCGCCGACCTGACGGCGCGCGCCGCCGAGGCCGTCGGTTTTTCGGGCCTGATCGCCGGCCAGGCCCGCGACCTCTTCGATCGTGAGAAGCTACGCGATCCGGCGGTTCTGGAGCGGCTCAATCACGAGAAGACCGGCGTGCTGATCATCGCTGCGGCCCAGGGGGGGGCGGCCATCGCTGGCGCCTCGTCGGCGGCAGTCGAGGGAGTGGGCCAGTGGGCGCGCCATGTCGGTCTGGCCTTCCAGATCCGCGACGACATCATAGACGCCCAGGCGTCCCCCGAGGCGGCCGGCAAGGATGTCGGCAAGGACGCGGCCATGACCACCGTGGTCTCGGCCCTAGGCGTCATTGGCGCGCGACTGGCCATGGAGGGCCATCTGGCCAAAGCCTCCGCCGCCCTGGCCTCGGCCGGCTGCGGTCATCTGCTGAACGCCTATGTCGGTGGGCTGTTCGCTGGGCGCAAGGTCGCGGCGTGACCCCCGAGCCTCCTTCTAAGGCGCCGATCCTGACGGTCGGCGCCGCTGTGCACGCCTATGGCGGCAAGCCGGTGCTGCGCGGCGTCGACCTGACGCTGCGTCCGGGCGAGATCTACGCCCTGCTGGGCCCCAATGGTGCGGGCAAGACCACGTTGATCCGCGCCATCTGCGGCCGGATCCGCCCCGACGGTGGCGAGGTGTCGCTGAATGGCCACGATCCGGCTCGGGTCCCCTCAGCGCGCGCGGGCCTGGGGCTGGTCCCACAGGAAATCGCCCTCTATCAGAATTTGACGGTGGCCGAGAACATCGAAACCTTCGCTGCCTTGGCCGGTACGCCGCGCGCCGCCATGGCCGCCGCCGTGCGCCGGGCTCTGGAGCTGACCCGCACCGTCGACCGAGCCCATGTGCCGGTCAAGCATCTGTCAGGCGGCTACCAGCGCCGGGCCAACATCGCCGCCGCCATCGTCCATGAGCCGTCCTTGCTGATCCTCGACGAGCCCACGGTGGGGGTGGACATCGACGCCCGAGAGGCCGTGGACGCTGTGATCCGGGGCCTGCGCGACCTGGGTGTGGCGGTCTTGATGACCACCCACGACCTGGACCAGGCTGGAACCCTGGCCGACCGCGTCGGCTTCCTGCGTGAAGGCCAGATGGTGCTCGAGGGCGAGCCCAGAACCCTCGTCGCCCAGGCGTTCGGCAATCAGATGGAGATCATGGTCCACCTGGCCGAGGAGGTCGACACCGCCGGCGAAATCCGCCTGGCCGGCGAGGGGCTGGAGCGCACCCGGCGGGCTCATATCTGGACGCGTCTCGACGCCGACGGCTACGCAGCCGCCGGCCGGCTGGACAAGCGCTTGCGCAAGGTGGGTCTGACGCCCCGCGAGATCCGGGTGCGCGAGCCCTCCTTGGCCAACCTCTTCACCCTGGTTGCTGAGCGGAAGCTGGCGGCGTGATGGCCGGTTCTGGGATCGGGCGCGTCTGGATGATCGCCGCCATGGTGCGGGTGATGGCGTTGGAGCTATGGCGTGATCGCGGCGCTTTGATCATGACCTTCCTGCTGCCGCCGTTGGTGTTCCTGATCTTTTCGTCGGTGTTCGCCGGCACGACCGGTGACAATATCCAGTTGAAGCTGGCGGTAGCCGATCTGGTCAGGACAACAGACTCGACGCGCCTGACGGCGGCGCTGGTCAAGTCGGCTGACATTCGCGCCGAGTTGGTGTCGCCGGCGACCGACAACGAAGTCCGGCGACGGGTCAAGTCGGGCCAGGCCGACGCCGGCCTCGTGATCCGCGCCGACCCGGCATCCATCGGCAAGCCCTTCGTGATCATCGCCGATCCGAGCCGCGCCGTCGCCGCCCCGCTGACCCAGGCCCGCGTGCAGCAGACCCTGTCCGAGGCCCTGCCTGATGTCGCCTTGCGCCGCACAGTGGTGCAGCTGACCCCGGCCCTCGGCGGGCTCAGCGATGATCAGGCCGAGAACGCCGACACCGCCGCGATCCTGCTGCGCGACACGCCCAAGCCCGACGACGTCGGCTATTTCGACCGCGAGGACGTCAAGGACGTCAAGACCGGCGGCGGGGTGATCGCCTACTACGCCGGGGCGGTGATGATCCTGTTCGCCCTGTTTTCGGCCATGCAGGGCGCGCTGGGCTTGATGGAGGAGCGGCGCACGGGTGTCGCCGACCGGCTGCTGGCCGGGGTGGCGGGCATGGGGCCGGTGGTGACCGGCAAGTTCCTGTTCCTCGTCGCTCAAGGCCTAGTGCAAGCGCTGACGATCTTCGCCACAGCTCAGCTCGTCTATGGCGTGGCGGTGGTCCAGCACGCCATGCTCTGGTTGCCCACGACCCTGGCGGCCTCGGCCTGCGCGGCGGGGGTGGCCCTGGGTCTCGTCTCGCTGTGCCGCACGCGCGACCAGGCGCAGATGCTTTCGACCTTCGTGATCCTGGTGCTCGCGGCGATCGGCGGTAGCATGGTGCCACGCTTCCTGATGCCGCCCTGGCTGCAGCAGGTGGGGTGGTTCACGCCGCACGCCTGGGTCATCGAGGCCTATCAGGCCATCCTCTGGCGGGACGCCGGGATCGAGGCGGTGTATAAGGCCTGGGGCGTGCTCGTCGCGGCCGGTTTGGCCGGCCTGGGCCTGTCCCAGGTGATGGCAAGCCGGTTGCGGCGGTAATCTGGACGACGATGGAAATTCTAGGTCTCTATCTGGCGCTTTTCCTTGGCGCGCTGGCTTTCATGGAAGGCTTCGCCTGGGTCACCCATCGCTACGTGATGCACGGCGTCGGCTGGGCTTGGCACAGATCCCACCACGAGCCACGCACCGGCGCCTTCGAGCTCAACGACCTATTCGCGGTGGTCTTCGCGGCCCCGGCCATCGTGGGGATCTATTTCGGCGTGCACGGCGTACCGTGGCTGCTGCCGATCGGCCTGGGGATCACCGCCTATGGGGTGATCTATTTCGTGTTTCACGACGGCATGGTCCACCAGCGGTTCAAGGTGCCGCTCGGCAAGTCGCGATATTGGAAGCAGTTGATCCAGGCGCACCGGATCCACCACGCTGTTCACACCAAGGACGGGGCGGTCTCGTTTGGCTTCCTGCTGGCGCGACCGGTCAGGGAGCTGAAGGCGCGGCTGCGGGATAGGGGTGTAGGGGTTTAAATTCCTCCCCCTTTGGGGGAGGTGTCGGCGAAGCCGACGGAGGGGGGAGTGATTGGGCGTGTCCACAGACCGGACCGGCGATCCTAAAACTCCCCCCACCGATCACTTCGCGATCGCCTCCCCCACCGGGGGAGGACTTTAGATCTTCGACCACATCCCCGGCCGTGCCGGCGCCTTGCCCCAGCGATCCAGCGTCGCCGACCTTAGCGCCATCGCGCCCCCTTCCAGCGCCCGCCAAGCCTTCATCCGCCCACTGACCACCACGCGCTCGTCCCAGGCCTTGTCGCCGGCCTTGACGACGTCCAGCCCGATCTGCCGATAGACCCCGCGCGCTGCGGCGATCGCCCAGGCCGAGCGGACGGGCAGGTCGCGCAGGCCCCAGCGAGCGGAAGCGTAGTAGGGCTCCGCAGCCTCGACCAGGCGTTGCGCCAGCACCGCCACGGCCGCGCGATGAGCCCGGTCGGCGACTGCGGTTTCCGGCACGCCCAGCGCGGCCAGCCAGTCGCCAGGAACATAGACCCGGTCGTTGCGCGCATCCTCGACGATGTCGCGGGCGATGTTGGTCAGCTGAAAACCCAGGCCCAGATCCTGAGCGCGGCGGAGGGTGGGCAGGTCGTCGGGTTTGACGCCCATCACCAGGGCCATCATCGTGCCCACGACGCCGGCCACGCCCCAGCAATAGTCCAGCAGTTCGTCGAGCGTCGCGTAGCGCCGCCCGGCTACGTCCATGGCGAAGCCGTCGACCATGTCCAGGGCGTAGCGCTCGGGGATGCCGCGCCGTAGGGCCACGGTCTGGAAGGCGGCGAACACCGGGTCGGTGGGCGTTTCACCGGCCATGGCCGCGCGGGTCTGGGCGTAGAGGGCTTCCAGCCGCGCCGGGCCGTCGGCCACCGGGCTCATGCCGTGGCCCAGGGTCTGGCCGTCGATTACGTCGTCGCAGTGGCGGCACCAGGCGTAGAGCATCTCGGCGTCGGCCCGGGTTTCCGCTTTGAAAAGCGCGGCCGCCGCGGCGAAGCTCTTGCTGCCCTTCTGGATCGCCTCGCGGCTCTGGGCTTCCAGTGCGCTCATGCGTCGGCGGTCTCGCCCGCGACGAGGTAGTCGTCGATCATCAGGCCCGCCGTCGCCTTGGCCGAGCCGACCACACCTGGGATGCCCGCGCCTGGATGAGTGCCGGCCCCGACGAAATAGAGGTTGGGGATCACGTCGTCGCGGTTGTGGGTGCGGAAGAAGGCGCTCTGAGTCAGCAGCGGCTCAAGCGAGAAGGCCGCGCCCTTCCAGGCGTTGAGGTCGGTGACGAAGTCGTCAGGGGTGATGAAGCGACAGGTGACCATGTCGGCGGTCAGGCCAGGAATGTAGTGCTTCTCCAGATAGGCCAGGATCTTGTCGCGGTATTTCGGCCCCTCGACCGACCAGTCGATGTTGGCGGTCTTCAGGTTAGGCACCGGCGACAGGGCGTAGAAGCTGGAGCAGCCCTCCGGGGCCATGCCGGGGTCGCTGGCAGTGGGGTGGTGCAGGTACAGCGAGAAGTCGTCGGCCAGGCCGTCCTTGCCGTAGATTTCGCCGATCAGCTCGCGATAGCGATTGCCGAAGCAGATGGTGTGATGACGAATCTCGGGATGTGCGGTCTTCAGCCCGAAATAGACCACGAACAGCGACGGGCTCCAGCGCTTGGCTTCCAGCGCCTTGCCAACTTTCTTGCCGCGCGGATCGTCGGCCAGCAGGTGGCGATAGGTGTGCATGACGTCGGCGTTGGAGGCTACGGTGTCGAAGGCCTCGAACTGGCCATCGGCGCGGATCACGCCGGTGACGCGGCCGGCCTTGGTGGTGATCTTCTGGATCGGCGCGGCTAGGTGAAGCGTGCCGCCTAGGTCCTGCAGCAGCTTGACCAGCGCCCGGATCAGGGCGTGGGTGCCGCCGCGCGGGAACCACACGCCGCCGCGCCGCTCCAGGGCGTGGATCAGGGCATAGATCGACGACGTGGCGAACGGGCTGCCGCCGACCAGAAGGCTGTGGAACGACAGCGCCTGGCGGATGTGCTCGTCCTTCACGAAGGACGCGACCTTGTCATAGACACTGCGCCAGGCTTGCAGCTTCATCAGGGCGGGGGCGTTGGCGATCATGCTGGAGAAGTCGAGGAACGGCACGGCGCCGAGATCAAGATAGCCCTTCTGGTAGAGCGCCTCGGAATAGGCGTGGAACCGGCGGTAGCCCTCGACGTCGGCCGGATTGCGGGCGGCGATCTGAGCGTCGAGTTGCGCCTGGTCGTTGACATAGTCAAAGACGTCGCCGTCCTCCCAGACCAGCCGATAGAACGGATCGACCGGCAGCAGCTCGACATAGTCCTCGATCCGGCGGCCACTGAGTTCGAACAGCGCCTTCAGACAGTCGGGATCGGTGATCACCGTCGGGCCGGCGTCGAAGGTGAAGCCCTCATCGTGCCAGACATAGGCGCGGCCGCCCGGCTTTTCGCGGCCCTCGAAGACGGTGACGTCGAAGCCCGACGACTGCAGGCGGATGGCTAGGGCCAGGCCGCCGAACCCGGCGCCGATCACGGCGGCTTTAGGCTTGCTGGGGGGTCTGGTCACGGTGGTGGTCATGCGTCTTGTCCTCCGAATACGGAATTCTCGCCGATGCACTTAATTGCCGCCGAGATCGGCACGGGCGGCTTGCCGATCAGGATCCGCGCCTTGTCCCAGCGGGTCAGGCGGGCGGCATAGAAGCGTTGGATTAGGTCCGGCGCCAGGCGATAGAACCGCTCCAGCACCTTGTAGCGTTCCTCGGGCGCGCAGGCCCTGAACAACATGCGGTTCAGAAGCCGCAGGAAGCGCCGCCGCCGCCAGGTCGTTTTAGACTGGGTCTCGACGCAATCGCGCACCGTCGCGCTGGTGATGCGCGGCAAGCCGGCGATGGCGTCGGCCATGCGCGCGGCGTCGGGCAGGGAGTAGCCGGTGGTCGGCTGGAAGAGGGCTGCGCGCATGCCCACCTCCGCCACCTGCGAGCGGGCTTCCTTCCAATAGGCGTCGATATTTCCCCCCAGGGCGATCGGGAGGACGCCGTCCTCCTCGCGCTCGACCTTGGCGATCGTCCAGCCCTGGCTCTTGGCGTAGGTCCCGATGGCGCGGCGCAGGGAGGCGCGATCCAGAGCCGGGCCGTCGCTGTAGCGGGTGTCCTCGATCAGCAGGCGCGTTTCGTCCAGCGGCAGGACATAGACGAAGCGGTAGCCGTCCTCCTGCGAAACGGTGGCGTCCATGATGATGGGCCGGGTCAGTCCGTGGGGCTTGGTGAGCAACACCCCTTGTCCGACGAACTTCTGGAAGCCCAGGGCCAAACTGCGGCTCTTGCGCGGGCCTCTGCCGTCGATCACCGCGGTGGCGGCGATCCTCCGGCCGTCCGCCAGGGTCACCTGATGGGCGTTTACGTCGGTCACCGTCGCGCCCAGCCAGGCGTCGCCGTCCATCGCGGCGGTGACCACCTGGTGCAGACGCTGCGAGGTGATGGCCAGGTAGGGGGTCGTCAGGTCACGCCGATGGTCAGGAAACCGCACCTCATAGCCCGACCAGCGATGGACGATCAGCGGCCGCAGCCAACCGGCGATCGCGGCGTCGACGTCGGTTGCGAAGTGGCACCAGGTGTGCTCGCCGCCGATCGTCTGGCCTTGCTCCAGCATCACTACGCGTAGCCTGGGCCGCAGGCTTTTCAGCCGCAGGGCGATCAGGCTGTTGGCCAAGCCGCCGCCCACCAGGACGACGTCGGCGCGCTGCGAAGCGGACGCGGACTCCATGGCTGGGCTCTAGCATGATTGGCGGACGGGCAAGCGACTTCCTGCGACGGTTCGCGCATATTGCGCCAGGTCGGACGAGAGGCTAGGGACGGCCAAACGGGAGACAGCGATGTCGCAAGCCAAAATCATCGACGGCAAGGCCTTCGCGGCGAAGCTGCGCGAGACGATCGCGGCCGAGGTCGCCGTGCTGAAGGCCGAGCACGGATTGACCCCTGGCTTGGCCGTGGTGCTGGTCGGCGAGGATCCCGCCAGCCAGGTCTATGTGCGCAGCAAGGGCGAACAGACCCTGGCCGCTGGCATGCATTCCGAAACCCACCGCCTGCCGGCCGACACCAGTCAGAGCGAGCTACTGTCGCTGGTCGAGCGCCTGAATGACGACCCGGCGATCCACGGCGTTCTGGTGCAGTTCCCGGTGCCGGACCATCTGAGCCAGGCCACGATCGTCGCGGCGATCTCTCCCGACAAGGACGTCGACGGCCTAACCGTCACCAATGCTGGGCGCCTGGCGAGTGGCCTGCCAGCCTTGACCTCCTGCACCCCGGCCGGCTGCATGGCGCTGCTCAAGGACGTGCTAGGCGACTTGACTGGCAAGCGGGCGGTGGTGATCGGCCGCTCCAACCTGATGGGCAAGCCGATGGCTCAACTGCTGCTAGCGGCCGACTGCACGGTGACCATCGCCCACTCGCGCTCTCTGGATCTGCCGACCATCTGCCGCGAGGCCGACATTCTGGTCGCAGCCGTGGGCCGGGCCGAGATGGTCCGAGGTGACTGGATCAAGCCCGGGGCCACGGTGATCGATGTCGGGATCAGCCGCTTCCCGTCGCGCGACCCTGTCGCCGCAGCCGCCGGCAAAACCCGGCTGGTGGGCGACGTGGCCTTCGAGGAAGCCAAGGGCGTGGCCGGCGCCATCACCCCGGTGCCGGGCGGGGTGGGACCGATGACCATCGCCATGCTGCTGGCCAACACCGTCAGCGCGGCCAAGCGGATCAATGGGATCGCGGAATAGTGCGGCTCGCGGTCGTTCTGGTCCTGGCTGCGAACCTAGCCGCCTGTTCCGGGCCGACCCCGCAAGCGCCCACCGCCGAACAGACGTTACGCCTGAGGCCGACTGATCCGCGCTTGGCGGGTCTCTATGAGCAGTGCTGCAAGACCTGCCACGCCGTGCCGGGTACGGGCGCGCCGCTGGTTCATGATCGCAAGGCCTGGGATCCGCGGTGGAAGCAGGGACAGGCCGTGCTGCTGGATCATGCCGTCCAGGGTTTCCAGGCGATGCCGGCCGGAGGACAATGCGCGGCTTGCAACGCGAATGATTTCAACGCTCTCATACGCTTCATGGCGGGGCGCGAAGACTCCGCGCGCTAGAGCATTTTTTCGAGCGAAGTGGTTCCGCTTCGCGTGAAGAAAAATGCGTCAAAACAGAAGATTAGAGCTCGCGGCCTGACGCAGTCAGGTCGGGAAATGCTCTAGGGGGCGGGCGACATGAAGGTATCAAGACGGGGGGCGCTGCTGGCCGGGGGTTTTGGCCTGGGCGCGGCGGCGGTCGGCGGCGGCCACGCGGTCGCCACGCACGAAAAACCTGAGCCGGCCGCTCCGGCCACCGCTGACGCCCAAGGCCGCCTGCTCTGGCGCAATTGGTCAGGCGTGCAGCACGCCTATCCGTCGGCCCGCGTCGCGCCCCAGAGCGAGGCCGAGGTCGCTGCGGCCCTGAAGACCGCCACGGCGCCAATCCGGCCGGTGGGGGCGGGTCACTCCTTTAGCGCCCTGGCCCCGACGGACGGGACACTGCTGTCGCTGGACGCCCTGTCGGGGATCCTGGCCTGGGAGGGCGACGAGGCGACCGTCGCGGCCGGCACGCGCCTGGGCGCCCTGGGCTCGGCTTTGGCCAAGAACGGTCGGGCGATGGCCAACCTGCCCGACATCAACAAGCAGTCCCTGGCCGGCGCCCTGGCCACCGGCACCCATGGCACGGGGATGCGCCTGAAGGCCCTGCACGGCGACGTCACGGCCCTGCGGCTCATCACGCCGAACGGCAAGGTGATCGATTGCGACGCGACCCATCGCCCCGAGGTCTTCCAAGCCGCCAAGGTCTCGCTCGGCTGCCTGGGCGTGATCACCCAGGCGCGCATCCGGACTATCGCCAACCGCCGCATCGAGCGCCATGTCTGGCTGGAGCCGTTGGAGGAGGCCCTGGCCAAGGCCGAGGAACGCTGGGCCACGCACCGCAACTTCGAGTTCTACGCCGTACCCTTCACGGGGTTGGCCGCCAATATCAGCCATGACGAGACGGACAAACCCGCCCTGGCGCGCGGACCCGACCAGGACACCGCCTTTCTTGACGCCCTCAAGGGCCTGCGTAATCTGCTTGGCTTCTCCACCCCGTTGCGCAAGGCCGCCGCCCGCGCGCTGCTGGCGGGCGTCAAGCCGGAGGCGGCGATCGACGAGGGTTGGAAGCTGCTGTCGACCGATCGCCCCGTGCGCTTCAACGAGATGGAGTTCCACCTGCCGGCCGAGGTTCAAATCAAGGCTCTGGCTGAGGTGGTGGCGACGATCGAGAAACATCGGCCCGACGTCTTCTTCCCGATCGAGGCGCGGCGGATCGCCCCCGATGACGCCTGGCTGTCGCCCTTTCAGGGCGAGGCCCGAGGCTCAATCGCAGTCCACGCCTACTACAAGGACGAATTCGCCTTCCTCTACACCCTGATCGAGCCGATCTTCCGTCGCTATGGTGGACGGCCGCATTGGGGAAAGTTGCACAGCGTGTCGGGCGATCAATTGGCCGGACTGTATCCCCGCTGGAAGGATTTCCTGAAGCTGCGCGCCGCGCTGGACCCCGAGATGCGGATGCTCAATCCGTACCTGAAGGGCCTGTTTGACCTCTAGAGAACCTTGACCATGGCATCGCATTCGAGCCTTTGAAAACTCTTCGCGGCCCTGCGATCACCTTCGACATGACGCCCTTGGGCGCGAGGGCGCGCAGAACATCGAGAGCCGAGCCCGAAAAGAAAAAAGCCCCGGCTATGGGCCGAGGCTTTCAGGTCGTACGCCTGGATGGCTTTAGATCGCCAGGTATTCGGCCACGCGGCCTTCCAGTTCCGTAGCCAAGACCTTGCCCACTGGGTGGGTGTCGACCTTGATGTCGCCGCGGACGCAGGCCTTGATTGCGTCGATGTGGCCGTCCACCAAAAATAGCGGCGCCGTAAGGCGGGTGGCGGGTTCGTCGATCAATTTGCACAGCGAAGCGGCCAATCGCGTGATCAGCGGGAAGTCGTAGGTGGCTCCCAGGCCCTTCAGGTCATGGGCGCGAAGATAGAGGGTCTCGACGGTCTCGGCGGTCAGGCCCTTGGCGCGCACATCCTGGCGCGCGGCCTCCAGCTTGACGATCTCGTCGTTCAGCCATTGGGCAAAGTTGCCTGACAGGCTCTTCAGCGCCGCCTCGGCCTTGGCGATCGCCGCCACGTCGATACCACCGCGTCCACCCACCTTCAGCTTGAGCATGTTTGGCACTTGAATTACTTCTGCGGCGGGCTTGTTCGTCACGGGCGCCTCCCCAATAGCGTAGATGGCAAAGCTACCATCGCAGGCGTTAACATTAGATGAGACGCCCATTTCGCCCTGGCCAATTCGAGCCAGTCTCGCAAATCGCCCTGACCAACGGTTCTCTCCGGACTAGGCCGAGAACTGCTCCGTCAGGACCCTTTCCTCGAGGCTTCGACCGGCGTCGAAGAGCATGGAAAGGCTGGCGCTGCTGTCCTCGGTGATATGGACCTCGACCACGTCGCGAACCTCAAAATTGTCGGCCACGGCGCTTACCGGCCGCTTATCGCATTCCAGCACTTCGAACGTCACCCGCGCCGTCTGCGGCAAAAGCGCGCCACGCCAGCGGCGGGGGCGGAATGCGCTGATCGGGGTCAGGGCCAGCACCTGGGCGCCGATCGGGATGATCGGACCGTGGGCGGAAAGGTTGTAGGCCGTCGAGCCCGCGGGTGTGGCCAGCAGCACGCCGTCGCAGACCAACTCGCCCATCCGCACCTTGCCGTCGATACTGATGCGCAGCTTGGCGGTCTGGCGGGTCTGGCGCAGCAGCGACACCTCGTTGATGGCCAAGGCCCGGTGCTGTTTGCGATTGGAGTCGATGGCGACCATGGCCAGCGGATGGATCACGGCCCGCTCGGCCGCGTTGATCCGTTCCAGCAAGGCGTCCTCGCTGTATTCGTTCATCAGGAAGCCGACCGAGCCGCGGTTCATGCCGTAGATCGGGGTCTGGCCCTTCATGGTGTCGTGCAGGGTCTCCAGCATGAAGCCGTCGCCGCCCAGGGCGACGATCACCTGGGCGCTGTCGTCCCCGACGTCGCCATACCGGGCGCGCAGCCGCTCAATGGCTTCCTGGGCCTCGGGGCGATCACTGCCTTTGAAGGTTAGGCGAGTCACGAAGGGCAGGGGCTGGAACATCGCGCCAAGTGGCTAGATCGCCGAGGTGTTGTCAAACCTGGGTTTGATGCCGACTCAGGCCGCGCTGACGGCCTGCCGGAACGCCATGGCCGCGATGTCGGGCGCGAAGGGGCCAAAGGCGCCGCTGGCCTTGCGGGCGGCTTCCGCCCCACCGCCGGGCCGACCGCCATTCAGTTGGCGCACGTGGTCGAGGATGGTCGGGAAGACGCTGCGATCGATGCCGACGGCTGAGCAGGCCAGGGCCAGCAGTTCGGGACGGTCGCTGTCAACGGCGCGCCGCACCTGGCGAATGTCGAACTGACCCAGACGAGCCAGGGCGAATAGGAATAGCGGCAGGCGCCGCTCGCGCAGTACCCGCAGCAGATAGCCCGGGCGCAGCTGACCAGCGGCGTCGAGCTTTTCGATGAGGGCGGCCTCCATCGCCTCGCGATCCTCGGCCTGTTCCAGGCTGGGCGCGTCTTCGATCTGGTCCCCGGCGTGGGCGGCGCGCAACGCGGTTTCGACGGCCTGGGCCATCTTGTCGGGATCAAGCTGGAATCGGGTGGTCAAGGCCTCGCGCAGGGCGCGGCCGACCCAAAGATACAACTGTTCGGCCAGATCGCTGGACAGGCCGGGGTGGCGCGCCAGGGGCGAGCGCAGGGCGACAACCTCGCGCGCCCGCTCGACGAGGCGGCGGACGCCGTCGGGCGAGATCTGGGCGTTAGTGTTGTTGGCGAGCGCCGTCAGCACGGCCGATTCGTCGCGGGCCAGGATCGCTTCGACCACGGCGGGCGACAGGGCCGGCCGTCGGGCGATCTCGAGCTGGTGTTCCAGGGTGGCCTGGACCAAAAGGCGGATCAGGTCGCGGTCCTGCAGAATCGGGCTGCGAGCGATGATCGGACGAGCGATCTCGATCTCGTCCAGGGCCAAGATGTTGATCAGGGCGGAGGGCGCCCAGGTGGCGTCTGCCAGGCGTTCGGCCAGGCGCTGGCGGATGTCGCGCTCTGCCTCGACCACCAATGTCATGAAGATGGAGTCAAGCAGGACCTGGACGTCGGGCGCGGCCGGCCTTCCCTGGGCCTGACTGGAGTCGCACAGGTCGATGATGCCGGCGAGCAGGCGTTCGCGATCAGCCGGCTCGCGGCTGCGGGCCAGGGACAGGAGTTGTGCGGTCTGGGCGGACTGGACCAACCAGCATCCTCGATTTCAAAGCTTGACCAAGACGACCTTGGCGGCTGCGAATGAAAACATGCTTAAACAGGCGAAGCCACGGAACGACAAGAATAGCGGCGCGATGCCGCAGGAATGGTAATCCAAGGGAGACCAGTACGCATGGGCCAACCTCTGATCCTCGCGCTCGATCAGGGCACGACCAGCACCCGGGCCATCCTGTTCACCACCGACGGCAAGCCGGTCTGCGACGCCAGCCGGCCGCTGCGGCAGTCCTATCCGCGCGATGGCTGGGTCGAGCACGACGCCGACGAGATCTACGCCGCCTGCGTGGGCGTGCTGCGCGACACCGTCGAAAAATGCGACCGTGACAGCGTCGATATCGCCGCCCTGGGCATCACCAACCAGCGCGAGACGGTGGTGGTCTGGGACAAGGCCACGGGCCGGCCGATCCATCCGGCCATCGTCTGGCAGGACCGGCGTACGTCCGCCGTCTGCGACCGCCTGCTGGAAGCCGGCCACGAACCAGCGGTGACCGCGACAACGGGCCTGCTGCTCGATCCCTATTTCTCGGGAACCAAGATCGCCTGGATCCTCGACAACGTGGCTGGCGCGCGGCGGCGGGCCGAGGCGGGCGAGCTGCTGTGCGGCACGATCGATTGCTGGGTCGTCTGGCGGCTGACGGGCAAGGCGTCCCACGTCACCGACGCCACCAACGCCTCGCGCACCCTGCTGTTCGACATCGAGAAACAGGCGTGGTCGGACGCGATGCTGGCCCTGTTCGAGGTGCCGCGCGCCATGCTGCCGACGGTGCTCGACTGCGCGGCCGACTTTGGCGAAGTAACGCCCGATATCCTGGGCCGAGCCATCCCCATCCGCGGCGTGGCCGGCGACCAGCAGGCGGCGCTGATGGGCCAGGGCTGCATCCGGCCCGGCGAAATGAAGGTCACCTACGGCACTGGCGGCTTCATGCTGGTCAATACGGGCGAGGAGCGCCCGCGCTCCGGCTCGCGTCTGCTGACCACGGTGGCCGCGCGGGTAGGCGGACGCACGACCTACGCCCTGGAGGGCTCGATCTTCGTGGCCGGGGCGGCGATCCAGTGGCTGAACGAAGGGCTAGGGATTCGCAACGGCCCGCGCGGGGCTGAGGCCCTGGCGCGCACCGCCCGTCAGGATCATGCAGTGGTCGTGGTGCCGGCCTTCACGGGCCTGGGCGCGCCCTGGTGGGACGCCGAGGCGCGGGGCGCGATCTTCGGCCTGACCCGCGACGCGGGCCTCGCCGAGATCGCCGCCGCGACCTACGATTCCTGCGTCTTCCAGGGCCGCGACCTGATCGAGGCCATGCGGGCCGACGCCCCCTCGGCCTTCGACGGCGCCGAGCTGCGCATCGACGGCGGCATGGCGCGCAGCGCCTGGTTCAGCCAGCGCCTGGCTGACCTGACCGGCATTCCCGTGCACCGGGCCAATTACCAGGAGACCACGGCTCTGGGCGCGGCTTTGTTCGCCGGGGTCGGCTCGGGGGTCTACAGCTCTGTAGAGGAGGCGGTGAAGGCGCGGCCGGAGGCGGAGCTGCTGCAGCCGGCGCTGAGCGTCAATGCGCGGGAAGAAGCCTATGCGCGGTGGCTTGATGCGCTGCCCAGGGTGCGATCCTAGGCTGTGATTAGGGACAGGCGCATGCGCCTGTCCCCATCCGCTGGCGCGACGCTACGGATTGGCGTCCAGATACGCCTTCACCCGCCTGAACAACTCTTCGAACATCGGCGTCGTCAGCCGCCCGGTGTTCGTGTTCAGCCGCGAGCAGTGGTAGCTGTTGAACACCCGGTAGGGTCCGGCCTGGAACTCCGAGCCGTGGCCCGGGATGCCCGCCGACGCCTTCAGCCCAAGCGCCTTCAGCAGATTGCGCCGCGAGACGTCGCCCAGGGTGACGATGGCCTTCAGTTGGGGAAACTTCTCCAGCCGCGCCGCCAGGAACGGCCGGCAGTTGTTCTCCTCCGACGTCTCGGGCTTGTTGCCCGGCGGGGCGCAGCGGACGGCGTTGGTCACCGCGCTGCCGATCAGCCGCAGCGAGTCGTCAGGCCGCGCCTCGAACTTGCCGGTGGCGAAGCCGTACTTGATCATGGTCTCGTAGAGCAGGGCCCCGGCGAAATCGCCGGTGAACGGGCGACCCGTGCGGTTGGCCCCCTTGCGACCGGGGGCCAGGCCCACGACGAGCAGCTGAGCCTCATGGTCGCCGAACGACGGGGCTGGCCCGTTGAACCAGTCGGGATAGAGCGCCTGGTTCTCGCGGCGATAGGCCACAAGGCGCGGACACAGCGGGCAGTCGCGTGGCGGCTCTGCAGGCGAGGGCACGACCTCGCCGACGATGTTGGAGCGCTGCCCCATTGGCGGGTCAGTCCTCATCGTCGAGGGCTCGGTCGTCTTGGCTTGGGGCCCCGCCGCGAGCCGGCTCTGTGACGAAGCGGGGCAGGGGATTGCCGCGTTGTGGCCGGCCGATGATGTTCCCCAGGTCGGCCAGGTCCACGAAGTTGTCGGCCTGGCGGCGCAGGTCGTCGCTGGTCATCGGCGGCTGGCTCTTCATCGTCGAGACCACGGTGACGCGGCGGCCCCTGCGCTGCACGGCCTCGACCACGGCGCGGAAGTCACCGTCGCCCGAAAACAGCACCAGGTGATCGACCGTGGCGGCCATTTCCAGCATGTCGACGGCGATCTCGACGTCCATGTCGCCGCGCCAGCGCTTGCGGCCCGTACTGTCGGTATATTCGCGGGCCGGCTTGGTCACCAGGGTAAAGCCGTTGTAGTCGAGCCAGTCGACCAACGGCCGGATCGGGGAATATTCCTCGTTCTCGGCGATGGCGGTGTAATAATAGGCCCGCACCAGGATGCCGCGCTTGCGGAACTCGTCCAACAGCTTGCGGTAGTCGATGTCGAGGCTGAGGGCCTTGGCGGCGGAGAAGAAGTTGGCCCCGTCGATGAACAGCGCCAGGCGCTCGGTCGGGTAAAAGGTCACTGAGTAGGAAATCCTTGAAAAATCAGTTTGATCAAAAATGGCTGGATGAGGTTGCGGTGGTGGCGTTGGGCTGCAGCCTGCCCGGTTCCTATCCGAGTCGGGAAGCCTTGCTGGACGCCGCGATAGGGGCCATCGAGGCCGGGGATCTGAAAGTCGTGGGCCGCTCCTCCTGGTGGGCGTCGGCGGCGTGGCCTGACCCTACGGCGCCAGCCTATCGCAACGGCGTCGTCCTGGTCGAGACGCCGCTACCTGCGAGCGAAATCCTGGCGCGGCTACACCGGATCGAGACTCATTTCGGCCGCGTCCGGATAGACTCCAACGCGCCGCGCACCCTGGACCTCGACCTGATCGCCCAGGGTCGAACGGTGACCGAGGTCGGCCTCGTCCTGCCCCATCCGCGCGCCCACGAGCGCCTGTTCGTGATGGGGCCGCTGGCGGAAATCTCGCCGGAGTGGCGTCATCCGGTCAGCGGTCGGACGGCGGCGGACCTGGCGGCGGCGGCGACCGTCGGAAGCGACGCCGCGCCCGACATTGCCAAAACTTAGTTTCCGGCGCGCTGCCGCCGGCTCAAGAGTCCGCCCAACCCGTTTCGCCCGAGCTTCCGCACCCACTCCATGAAGATGGAGCCCGTCGCAAGAAGATCGAAACCTTCATGGCATGCTCAAGCGCGGCGAGACCGTTTATCCGCAGACCAAGTGCTAGAGACCGGTTTCTCGATCGCCGCGCGCTGGACTTCTCCCCGCGAACGCGGCATAAGCGCCCCCTCGCGAAAGCTGGGACTCTACCCAGGCGGCGTTGTACAACGTTGCTGGACACCCTATTTCGTGATCACTACGGCTCTCAGCCCGAGGAATTCATGGCCCGCGTCACCGTCGAAGATTGCGTCGAGAAGGTTCCCAACCGCTTTGCCCTGGTCCTGCTGTCCGCCCATCGGGCGCGCGGCATATCGGCCGGCGCCTCGCTGCTGGTCGAACGCGACAACGACAAGAACCCTGTCGTCGCCCTGCGCGAGATCGCCGATGACGTGGTCGATCACGAAGGCCTCAAAGAACAGCTGATCAGCACACTGCAACGCGTCGATGAGCACACCGAAGCCGAGGAAGAGGCCGAAACCCTCGCCCTCCTGGCTGATCCCACCCACATGCAGATGAGCGAGCTCGAGCTCGTTCGCGCCCTGCAGAGCGACCGCGATGGCGGTCAGGAGGAGCGGTACTGAGCCCCGACGGCGCAGACCCTCTTATCCTCGAAGCGGCGCCCGCCGCCGCTCCTTCCGAACGCGCGCCCGAAGCCGCTCCCTCTCCTGGGACGGAGGCGGGCGCGTCTTCGTCTGTGAACGCCGCCGAGCCCGTCCCGGCGCCGACGCCCGCTCCCAAGCCTCGCCAGAAAATCCTCCGCCAGTATGAACTGATCGAGCGCGTCCACGCCTACGACCCGACCGCCGACGAGGCCTTGCTGAACCGCGCCTATGTCTACGCCATGCGCATGCACGGTTCGCAGACGAGGGCTAGCGGCGACCCCTACTACGCCCACCCGATCGAGGTGGCCGGCATTCTCACTGAATACCGGCTCGATACCGCGACCATCGTCACAGCCCTGCTGCACGACGTGATCGAGGACACCCCGGTCACCAAGGAAGAGATCTCCAGGCTGTTTGGCGAGGAGATCGCCGAGCTGGTCGACGGCGTCACCAAGCTGTCCAAGCTGGAGCTGCAGGCCGAGCATTCGCGCCAGGCCGAGAACCTGCGCAAGTTCATCCTGGCCATCTCCAAGGACGTTCGCGTCCTGCTGGTCAAGCTGGCCGACCGTCTGCACAACATGCGGACGCTGCACTTCATCAAGAACCAGGCCAAGCGCGAGCGCATCGCCCGCGAGACGCGCGACATCTATGCGCCCCTGGCCCGCAACATCGGTTGTCACCGGATCTGCACCGAGCTGGAGGAACTCAGCTTCGAGCACACCAATCCCGTGGCGCGCACGGCGATCATCCGCCGGCTCGATACTCTGCGGGCCCAGCAGGGCGGGGCGGTGGAGCTGGTCAGCCAGGAGATCGCCGCGCGGCTGGACGGCGACGGCATTCCCGCTCGGGTGTTCGGCCGCGAGAAGTCGCCCTATTCGATCTGGCGCAAGCTGCAGCGGAAATCGATCGGCTTCTCGCAGATGTCCGACATCTATGCCTTCCGGGTCATCGTCGACTCCGAGGAAGACTGCTACCGCGCTCTGGGCGTGGTGCACCGCGCCTGGTCCAGCGTGCCTGATCGCTTCAAGGACTTCATCTCGACGCCCAAGCGCAACAACTACCGCTCGCTGCACACCACCGTGGTGGGGCCGCGCGGCATGCGCATCGAGATGCAGATCCGCACCGAGGCCATGGACCGGGTCAACGAAGAGGGCGTGGCGGCCCACTTCCGCTACAAGGATGCGTCCTACGGCCTGGACTTGGAAGGCATGGAGGCAGCCGGTAGCCGCGATCCCCTGGCCAACCTGCGCCAGCTTGTCCAGGTGCTGGAACATGGCGGCGACGCCGAGGAGCTGGTCGAGCACGCCAAGCTGGAGATGTTCCTCGACCAGGTCTTCGTCTTTACGCCCAAGGGCAAGCTGGTCAGCCTGCCCAGGGGCGCCATGCCGTTGGACTTCGCCTATGCCGTCCACACCAGCGTCGGCGACACCTGTATCGGCGTGAAGATCAATGGCGAGCTCAAGCCTCTGCGCACCGGCCTCAACAACGGCGATGTGGTTGAGGTCATTCGCGGCTCTAAGCCCGTGGTCCCGCCGGACTGGCGGTCGCTCACCGTCACCGGCCGCGCGCGCTCGGCCATCCGCCGCCATATCCGCCAAACCGAGAAGGAAGAGTTCCTGCGCCTGGGCCGGGCCTCGGTGGACCAGGTGTTTGAACGGACCGGCAAGAAGCTGAAGGACGTGTCGCTGCGGCCGATCCTCGAGCGTTACGCGCTGGACACCGAGGAGGCCCTGTTCGACGCGGTCGGCCGTGGCCGGGTGTCGCCCAGCCAGGTGCTGGAGACCGCCTTCCCTGGCATGAAGGGCTCCGACGTCGCCGAGGCCACCGCCCGCCGTAAGATCGAGGGTGGCGTGGAAGCCCGACTCTATGTGCGCGGCGGCGGCCTGACGCCGGGCGTGTCGCTGCATTTCGCCCACTGCTGCAGCCCGGTGCCGGGCGACCGCATCGTCGGCATCCTGCGCGAGGACGGGGCGGCGCTCGACGTCCACACCATCGATTGCCCAAAACTGGCGGAGTACGAGGACCGCGAGGATCTCTGGCGCGACCTGAACTGGACCCCCGAGGCCGAGCGCGAGACGGTGTCCCTGACCCGCCTGCACGCCACGATCGGCAACGCTCCTGGTGTGCTGGGCCAGGTCTGCACGATCATTGGCGAGGCGGGCGGCAATATCGTCAACTTGCGCATGCACCACCGGCAAAGCGACTTCTTCGACGTGGATATCGACGTCGAGGTGCGCGACGCCAAGCACCTGACCAACATCTCGGCCGCCTTGCGAACGTGTCCGACGGTGGAGACGGTGGACCGGACGCGGGGGTAGGGGGTGCGGGTAGGGCGGTCAGAGCCCCCCAACCTCCACTCATCATGAGTGGAAGCGAGAGGGAACTCAGCACCCCTTAAACGTCGAAATCCAACCCCATGTCGTTGAACAGCCCGCGTTCCTCGGCCCAGTTTTCCTTGACCTTGACGTGCAGGAACAGGTGGATCTTGCGGTCCAGGATGTCTTCCAGCTCCTCGCGCGAGCTCTTGCCGATCCACTTGATCACCTCGCCGCCCTTGCCCAGCACGATGGCGCGCTGGCCGTCGCGTTCGACGTAGATGGTCTGCTCGATGCGGGCGCTGCCGTCCGGGCGTTCCTCGAAGGCGGTGGTTTCCACCGAGGCGGCGTAGGGCAGCTCCTCGTGAACGCGCAGATAGATCTTCTCGCGGGTGATCTCGGCGGCCAGCAGGCGGGCGGGCAGGTCGGCGGTCTGGTCTTCCGGATACAGCCACGGGCCCTCCGGCATCATCGAGGCCAGCTTGGCCATCAGGTCATCGACGCCCGCGCCCGTGCCGGCGCTGATCATGAAGACCTCGGAATAGACGCCGGTCTCGAACAGATCGTGGGCGACGGCCAGCAGGGTCTCGCGCTTGACGCCGTCGATCTTGTTCAGCGCCAGGATCACCTGGCGGTTGCTGGCCTTCAAGCCCTCGATAATGGTCTGGACGTCCTGCACCGAGCGGTGCTCGCCGGCCGAGGCGCGGCGCTCGCGCGAGGCCAGCTCGGCCTGGACGTCGACCAGGTGGACGACGACTTCGCTGTCCTCGGCGCCGCTCCAGGCGGAACGGACCATGGCGCGGTCCAGCCGGCGGCGCGGGGTGAAGATGCCGGGGGTGTCGACCAGCACGATCTGGGTCTGGCCAGTCATGGCCACGCCGCGCACGGGAAAGCGCGTCGTCTGGACCTTCTGGGTGACGATCGAGACCTTGGCGCCGACCATGCGGTTGACCAGGGTGGACTTGCCGGCGTTCGGGGCGCCGATGATGGCGGCAAAACCGGCGCGGGTGTTTTGGGGGGTGTTTTCAGTCATTGCGGGTGCGTGTAGCACAGCGGAGACCAAAAGCCTCCCCCTGTGGGCTAGCAGGTTCACACATCTCGATTGAGCGAGTGGACGAGCTCTGATTCATTGGGTTCATCTGACGGGAGATGGCGATGGATCTGCTGCTGGGGCGGTTTGGCGA
>NZ_JAFCUB010000008.1:0-149935 GCF_049896325.1 Caulobacter sp. DWP3-1-3b2 | reverse complement strand
GATTGCCGCCCACTGCCGATCCGATAACCAGAACTCTCCAGCCATGATCCACCTCCGTTCCAAAGAGTGAATCACAGCAAGAATGCTCAATCAATACCTTGATTGGGTTTTGACCCTAGGCCGCCGGCTGGGGCGGGGCGGTGATGACTTCGACATTGTCGTTGAGCAGATAGACCATGTCGCGCAGGGCCTGGTCCTGATCCTTGACGGTGGTGGCGGCGCCGACCGCCTGCAGCTTGCCGGGCAGGTCCTGGCTGATGCCGCGCAGGATGCATTTGAGGTCATCGACCGCGCCGCGTTCCTTCAGGGTGACGTGGCCCTTCATGTCCTGGGCCGATAGCTCGCCGATCGCGGCGCTGAACACGTCGAAGCCCTTCAGGGTTACAGCCGGCCCGGCGGCCTCGGTCGGCAAGGCCTTGCGGTAGGCCTCGGTCCGCGCCTTCAACCCGCCCGCACGCCGGATGATGTCGGCGAACAGCGGCTCGGCGGCCACCGAGGCCGGGGCGGGCGCCGGCTGGACCAGGGCTGGAACCGCCCCCGGCCCTGTGCTGACTTGGGCGTCGGGACTGAACGATGCCAACCACAACATGGCGGAAAAGGCGACGGCGTCACAGGACATGGGGTGCTCCCCGCGAAAAACGTCATGGGTCTTCATGACGCGGCGGTATCGGTTTGATAAGCCCGGCCAGGTAAACGCCGATTTACCACGTTCACGAAAAAGGACCGCCGCATGGCCGATCTCGACGCCGCCTGGACCCGCCTGGAAGACGCAGCCCAGGCCGCCGGCGAAAAGCGCATCGTCCTGATGTTCGACGCCGAGCCCGGAAGGCTCGAGACCCTGACCCTGGACGTCGCCGGTCTGCACATCGACCTCTCCAAGCAAGCCTGGGACGAGGCCGGCCTCGAGGCGGCGCTCGACCTCGCCCATGCGGCCAATGTCGAGGGCGCCCGGGCCCGGATGTTTGGCGGCGAAGCGATCAACGGCTCCGAGGGCCGCGCGGTGCTGCACACCGCCCTGCGGGCCGCCAAGGACGCGGCCTTCACGGTCGCCGGCCAGTCGGTGATGGGCGAGGTCGAGGCCGTCCGCCAACGGATGAAGGCCTTCGCCGACGCCGTGCGGTCGGGCCAGATCAAGGGCGCGACCGGCAAGCCGTTCAAGGCCATACTGCACATCGGCATCGGCGGCAGCGACCTTGGCCCCCGCCTGCTGTGGGACGCCCTGCGGCCCATCAAGCCCGCCATCGACCTGCGCTTCGTGGCCAATGTGGACGGCGCCGAGTTCGCCCTGACCACGGCCGACCTCGACCCCAGCGAGACCCTGGTGATCGTGGTCTCCAAGACCTTCACCACCCAGGAGACCCTGTCCAACGCCACCGCCGCGCGGGCCTGGCTGGCCGACGCCCTCGGGGAGGAGGGCGCCAACGCCCACCTGGCGGCGATCTCCACCGCCCTGGACAAGACCGCCGCCTTCGGGATCGCCGATGACCGGGTGTTCGGCTTCTGGGACTGGGTCGGCGGCCGCTATTCGCTGTGGTCGTCGGTCAGCCTGTCGGTGGCCGTGGCCTGCGGCTGGGAAGCCTTCGAGGGCTTTCTGGCCGGCGCCGCCGCCATGGACGCCCATTTCGCCAGCGCCCCGCTGGAGAACAACGCCCCGGTGCTGATCGCCCTGGCCCAGATCTTCAACCGCAATGGCCTGGACCGCCGGGCCCGCTCGGTCGTGCCCTATTCGCACCGCCTGCGCCGCCTGGCCTCGTTCCTCCAGCAGTTGGAGATGGAGAGCAACGGCAAGTCGGTCGGTCCTGACGGTCTGCTGGTCACGCGCGGCACGGCCACCGTGGTGTTCGGCGACGAGGGGACCAATGTCCAGCACGCCTATTTCCAGTGCATGCACCAGGGGACCGACATCACGCCGCTGGAATTCATCGGGATCGCCGCCTCCGACGAGGGCCCGGCGGGCATGCACGCCAAGCTGCTGTCCAACCTGCTGGCCCAGGCCGAATCCCTGATGGTGGGCCGCACCGAGGCCGACGTCCGGGCCGAGCTCGTGGCCAAGGGCGTGCCCGAAGCGCAGATCGCCACCCTGGCCCCGCAGCGCACCTTCGCTGGCAACCGGCCGTCCACCATGGTGGTGCTGGAGCGCCTGACCCCCCAGACCTTCGGCGCCTTGATCGCTCTGTATGAGCACAAGACCTTCGTTGAGGGGGTGATCTGGGGGATCAACAGCTTCGACCAGTGGGGCGTCGAGCTGGGCAAGGTGATGGCCGGTCGCATCCTGCCGGAGCTGGAGAGCGGGGCGGTGGGTGAGCACGATCCCTCGACCACGGCGCTGATCGCGCGGCTGAAGGGCTGAGCCCCGCCCCCTAGACCGCTCATCCCGGCGAATGCCGGGACCCAGATCCCAAAGCGGTGTGGCTGACGGGATGGGCGCAGCGCCCTTGGAACCCAGTCTGAGTTCTTCCACCTGGGTCCCGGCATTCGCCGGGATGAGCGGGATTTTTAGGGCTCCCCCTCCGCCTCCAGTTGGGCGTGAATCCGCGCCGCGTTCTGCTCGCTGAACCGCAGCAGCGCTAGCTTGAGGGCGCGGGCATGGGCGCTGTGAGCGGCGTCGAGGCGGGCCTTGAGTTGGGCGTCGGTGAGCTGGTCGTCGTCGACAGCGGCGAAGGCGGCCAGGTGATCATTGGCGGGCTTGGGCGGTTGAGGCTTGCTCATGGGGGATCTCCTTCAAGGGGTTGGGAAACGCGGGCGCGCAAGGGCGCCTTCCGCCGGGATGAGCCGGCGGGGCGGGGAGGCGGCGGAGCGTCCGGGCCATGCCCGGAAAGGATTTGTAGGAACACCGTTTCGGCCTGGGCCGGAGCGCTCCGCGCGGTCGGTGGACGAAAGCCTTCGGGTCGCGGATTTTTAACCCGCTCCGATAGAGGCCCCCGGCGGGCGGAGGGGCGGCAGCCCCGTCCGGACCGCGCGGGCGATTTCAGCCCGCGCCTGTGGCGACCGCCTGTCGGCTCCGAGGGGATGTTCCCGGCGCCCGGTCCGGCCCGCCCGAAGCCCCATCCGAGGCCCCCACGTTCCGCCGACCAGGCCCTCCAGGCCCCTCGCAACCGGCCGACGGACACGCCCCGCTCGACCACCCCCACCCCCCGTCAGGTCGCCAGCTGGACGGCCTCCCCAGGGATGGGGCGAGGATGATTATGCGGGGGGTTTTGGGGGTGAAGGACGAGATTGTTGCTACGCCCGTGTGAGTGGGGCGTAAGGGGTTGAAATTGCTGGGGGCGGGGGTGGTCGATGCTCGTGGTGAAACGGGGATGGAGGGGTTTGGCGCGAGGAGCGGACCTTCCACGCCAAGCCCGGCCGCGTTCGTCAGCGGAGATCGGAGACGTCTGAGGCTCACCACAAGCTACCTCTCTAACTTGCCGCCGCTAGATCTGGTCGAACAGAGCGCGAGCCTTTCCGGTCGGTATGCTTCCCGTCGTTGTAAACCTCGCTAAGACATTCCATACATCGCGTGCAAATTGGGGACGCTGGAATGGACCGCAGACCGACGACACAGGACATCTCGTGGCTGCTCGACCTCGACAAGAATGGGCAACTTGACTTGGATCCGCCATATCAGAGAAGAAGTGTGTGGACCGCTAAGGATCGCCGCTTCTTTCTTGACACGATTTTCAGAAACTTCCCTTCACCGGCCATATTCCTGCATAAGCACATCTCTGAAACCGGTGCGGTGAAATACTATGTCGTTGATGGCAAGCAGAGACTTGAGACGATCCTACGGTTTTCCAAAGGAAAGCTTCGCATCGCTCAGGATTACGGCGACGTCCGGCTCAACCACAAACGGTTCTCCGACATAGTCGACGACTTCGAAATGAAGGCCCGGTTCTGGAACTATCAGGTCCCCGTGGAGATGATCGATTTCCAAGACGCTGAACTGGTCAAAGACGTATTCGATCGCCTCAACCGCAACTCAAGAAAGTTGACTGGCCAAGAACTCCGTCACGCCAAGTTCGACGGCTGGCTGATCACAAAGGCCGAGGCTGAAGCCGAGTTGGAGGTTTGGCGTACGCTCGGAGTCGCCACACGTGCCCGCGCAACGAGAATGATGGATGTCCAATTTATCTCGGAGCTGGTGGCCGTTGTCCTGCAGCAGGGTCCGAACGGCTTCAGTCAGGAAGACCTCGACGACCTCTATGCCGAGTACGACGATCTAGACGAATTGCCGGATTTCGATGTCCAAGGCTTCGAGGACAAGATGGAACTAGGCAAGTCGACCTTGATGGCGATGGAGCTTCGCAACAAGTCCGTCACAGAAATCGCTCGCACCTTTACCCATATCTATTCGCTCTGGGGCGTGCTTGTGACCGCTTCCTTGTTGCCTCCAGTAGACGTGCTTGCGGACAGATACCGGGGCTTCATGGCCAAGGTTGAGGAGCTCGCAGATCTCGCGCCTAGCGCACCCCGTCCGCCTGGTGACTTTGAGAACGCGGCCGCCTATCGGGAAAACTCACGCGGTGCGAGCACAGAGCCTGCCCAGCGCTCGGCCCGGCATACTATCTTGATCGAAGAGCTCGTAGATCCATGAAGGTGCAGGCCTCGATCCGGGCGTTGTACGACCAGCAAAAGCCGGTCGCCGAAGCTCTGAAAGTCCAAGTCGATGGAACCTTGGAAGCCTTTAAACCGAGACGCTGGCATTTCGAGAGCCGGATAAAGGAACTGAAGAGCTTCACTATTAAAGTCGAAACCGGTCGGGTAAAAAAGCCGGAGGCGCTGGAAGACTTTCTGGCTTGCACGGTCGTCGTGCCCAACAGCGCCTCGATCAACGAAGCGGTGCGCTGGATCGAGGAGCGTTTTGAGATCAGGTATCGTCGCCCGCCTCACGCATCCAAGACTTGGAAGAACGCAGACAGCTTTCCGTTCGATGACCTTCGCCTCTATTGCGCCAGAGGCAACGATGGATCGAGGCGGCCCGAGCCCATCGACGACGTCATTTTTGAGGTCCAGGTGAAGACCTTTCTCCAGCACGCGTGGGGAATCGCGACGCACGACCTTAGCTACAAGACGGAGGATGTCCGGTGGGGAAAGGACCGGATAGTTTCGCACCTGAAGGCCGCCATTGAGTTTGCTGAGCTCTCGATCCAGCAAGCAGAGAGCTTGTCACACAGCCCGGGTCTTCAGTTGGCGCACAAGCCTACCGCAACCACTGCAGCCATCATCGACATCTGCAAGAGCATGTGGCCACAAGACGAATTGCCGGAGAACCTGCGCGGCCTCGCTGAAACTATCCAGGCCATCCTCAAGGATGCGGAATTGACCGTCGATGACCTTCGATCGGCATTGGTAGCGGCAAAGGCAGGGTCAGGATTTCTTCCGAGGAATCTCTCGCCCTATGGAGTGATCCTTCAGTCTTTGCTCCAAAATCATGAATCGCAGATCGACGCCATGCTCCGTGATATGGCGAAGAGAGCTCAAATCCTTGTAACGCCGGAGGTTGAACTACCTCTGACGTTTGTGCCTTCGGCATACGCTGAGCGAGTGGTCGTTGTCGCCTGAGATGTGCGGTGATAATTTGAGATGTTCAACCGACATCGCCGCACCAAGGAATGTCGGCCACGGCACCTGTGGTTAGGTGGCGGCACCTGAGCACCCTATTCAAGTGTTCCGAGGTTTCGGACGATTTGAGAACGTCGAGCAATCCCCGACAGGCATCGACCCCGCCCTTCATTGGCTTGGCTACGATCAGGTGGTTCTCAACCGCGACGGCCTCATCACCGACGATTACTGTACCGACCGCGCGCTGCCGATCGCTCGGGCTGGACGTACGTCGCACTACGACGAAAGGTGGATTGAAGACGGTTCCTGAGAACGGGCGCGATCCTGTCGGCTTGAAAGCTTGATCCCAAGCCGGCGTGGTCTTGGCGCAGAGATAGGCCCGGTTGGGCCCGGCCATCTCGTGGCGATGCGGTACAACCGTTCCTACGCGGACCACGAAGGCGGACCTCACTGTCACCTTCGCCGGCTGCACTGGATCGGCCCATAGGCCATCAGTGTTCTTGGCCTTCAATAGTGTGACGAAGACGTCGACGTCAGTCCAAGTGTCGAACCGGCCGAGCGACTGGAACGTCCCGCCCAAGCCTTTCTTGGTCAGATGATCGCGGAATCTTCCATATCGACTGCCGCCTCTGAGAACCTCAGGGAGGACAGCGGCAATCGGCCTGGGCCCGCTGGGTCCATCGAGCAGCTCGTCGAGAAACAGCGCTGCGGCGTTGATCTGTCCCGCCGACCAAGTGGGCTCAACCGCTGGCGTCGTCTGTCCAAATGGGGGATTGAATAGAAAGCCGTCGGCTTTCGCCAGAATCGGGGACTTGGACATGGCGCTGCCCACTCGGATCATGGGAAAGATGTGATCGATCTCATCGACCAGACCACCGAATTCACCGCGGGCCCTGGCTAGCATGACGAGGCGGACCTTGGTCATCCGCACCAAATCCTCACGTAAATCGAGCCCGCCGAGACGTTCGCCCCATACAATAATCGTGTCGCTGAGAGAGCCGGCGAGGGGGAGGTGATCGGCATAGGCCATGAGCAGGTCGCCCATGCCGCAAGTTGGATCCACGACGAGCGAGTGTTCTGGGACCTCCGAAACGAGCAGGTTGGCAAGACGCGTCGCGATCGCAGGCCCAGAGAAAAACGTTCCCTCATCACGCCGTTCCGCTAAGCCGATGGCCTGTCTGAAGGCCTTGTAGGGCGCGCCGTTCAGAAGGGGATGATCACGCGTCGATGCGCCGTCAGCCGGAGTGTCCTCTCGGCTAGCCTGCTCGGCCGCTGCCACATAAGTTTCGAACGCCGTCAGGCCCACACCGATAATCTCATCCGGCATAAACGTGCTCGACTTGCCATTGCTCGGCACGAACCGAGTCAGCCACACCCTAGTGAAAACCTATAGCAGGCCGTGCAGACGCCGTCTCTAGTCACCCTTCACCGTCGGTCGGCGCAGAGTTCACCTTCCCGCTGTCTAAGAGAGCCAACCTCTTCAAAATCCCCTAAAACGTCTGCCGCACCTTCAAGCTCACGAACGTCACCGGATCCACATCCCGGTCCTCGACCTCGCTCACCACCCGGGGGCTGCGGCTGCTGTAGCTGACATAGCGCTGGGTGAAGTCGTCCCAGAGGTTCAGCTGGGCGCGCAGCGACAGGGTCGGGGTCGGCTTGTATTCGACGAAGGTTTCGACATAGCCCGCGCCGCGCCAGGTGAAGGTCTGGTCCGGGTCGTAGGTGCCCTTGCCCAGCAGCGGCAGCCAGTTGACGCCCCACTGGGTCTTCCAGCGCGCCAGGTCCTGGGTGAAGCCGATATTGGCCTGGGTGGGGCGGACGCCGGAGATCGGGCGGTCCTGGCCCGTGGTGGGGTCAGTGACGTGGGTCTCGTTCCAGTCGTTCTTGACGGTGAAGCGGCCGCCCTTGATCCCGAGCTTGTCGGTGGGGACCACGATATTGAGCGACAGGCGGTCCAGCGTGCCGTTGCCGATATTGCCCGTCGCCGACAGGTTGGCGCCGACCGGCAGGCGGTCGATGACGTCGATGATCTCGTCGTGGCGATAGCCGATCGTGACGATGCCTTCGCCCCAGAAGCGCCGCTCATAGGTCAGTTCCGAGATCCAGAGCTGTTCGGGGACCAGGTCGACATTGCCGCCATAGACGCTGTTGTTGTTGTCGAACGCGGCCGAGGCGGCGAAGTCGCTGAAGTCCAGCTGGCCCAGTTCGCGCTCGAAGCGCAGGCGCAGCTGGTTGTTGGCCACCGGGGTCCAGGTGGCCTGGAAGCGGGGCTTGGCGTAGAAGAAGCTGTTTTCCGACTGGGCGTCGCCCGACTGCTTGATGGTCGAGGTCTCCAGCCGCAGGCCGCCCTCGAGAGTCAGCTTGGCGTTGTCCCGCCAGGTGGCCTTGGCGAAGGCCTCGCCGCGCAGTTCCTCGACCTTTACCGAGGCGCTGGGCAGGGGGACCGCCGCGCCGCCGACCGTCAAGGCCTGGTGGGTGTCGAGCATGTTGTAGGCCACCTCGCCGCCGGCCTCGAGGGTCAGGGCGGTGGTCCGCTCGTTGCGCACTAGGGCGCGGAAGATCGATTCCGACGAGTCGCCCTTGGACGTGAAGCTGTAGCCGGGCTGGGCGAGCCCGCCCTTGGTCTCGTCGCCGGTCGCGACCTGGTCGAAATGCTCGAACTGGTGGATCAGCCGGGTTTCCAGGGTCCATCTGGGCTTGATGGGGCGGATCCAGGTCAGGCCCAGCTCGCCCGACCGGGTATCCTGGGCATAGTCGCTGCGCGCCAGGTCGGGGCCGCCCTCGGTCCCGATCGTCTGCCATTCCTGCCAGTCATGAACGCCGTACTGGCCGGTGGCCTCCAGCTTGCCGCCGCCGACCGGGCCCGAATAGTTCAGGCGCACGGAGTCGCCGCCGCCCCAGCCGTCATTGGCGTAGGGCCGGTCGCTGGTCAGGCCGCCGGCCGCGTCGTGGACGACGGCGCGGCCCGCGCCGTTGGAGTCGCTGCTGCTGGTCCCGTCGCTCAGTAGCACGCCCCAGGTGCGGTCGCCGTTGGTGGCGGTGAACTGGTAGCTGCCGCCAAAGACGTCGTGATTGCCGTCGAACAGCTGGGCGTTCCAGGTGGCGACCTGCTGGCGGCTGGCGCCCTTCTTCAGGATCACGTTCACGACCACGGCATAGCCCTGCATGTCGACGCCGGGCGCGCCGCCGCGGATCAGCTCGATGTGGTCGACCCGATCGGCCGGCGTGCGGGCCAGCACGTCGGTGCCGCCGTCGTTCTTCGAGGCCGGCCGGTTGCCGTTGATCAGGATATTGCCGACCGCGCCCTCGAAGCCGCGCGCGCCGCTGCCGTCGTCCGAGGTGAAGCCGGGCACGCGGTCGGCCATGTCGAGCGCGGTGTTGGGGCGCTGGGCGGCGAAATGGTCGGGCGTGAAGACCAGCACGCCGCGCTGGCCGGCCTCGGCGGTCGGGGGCGCCTGGGGCGCCTGGGGGGCCTGGGCGGCGTGGGCCGCGCTGGCGATGCAGACGGCGGCGGCGGTCGTCAACAGGATGGTCTTGGTCATTGGTGCTGTCCCCTCAAGCGAGGAGACAACTGCCGGTCTGGGACGTTCATCTCAAGTTACAAGACAGACAGGTAGATTACTTATCGGACAGCATTACATGGCGTTCATGTGGCGCTGTGGACAAGGACTGAAAGGTTTCGTTAAGACTCTCTTGAACCCTCAGTAACGCCGGGATTTCGAGAGCGTCGTGGGACTGTTGCTCTCGCCCCCCTAGCCTCCCGCGCCGCCCTGCGCTACAAGCCGCCGCGATGACCCGCCAGCCGCGCCCTCATAGCCGCCACCATCATCCGACCTCGCCTCGCGGGATCGGCCGGGTTCGCGCGCACTAGCGCTGCCTCGCCGCTGCCCCGCCGGAGCGCGTTCCGCGAAAGTGTGGGCGGTTTCGCGACTAGAACGCGCTCCATCTAAAAGATTCAGACGCCCTCCCGTAGGGAGGGCTATGGGCGGATGGGGCTCGCGAGCAGCACCATCCGTCGAGACCTCTTCCCAGGACGCGACGTAGCTCATGACCGACTCCACCAGCAAAGAGGGGCCCTTCCGCCCCGAGGCCCGCAACCCGCGCGGGTTCGCCGACAAGCGGGCCCGCGACCTGCGCGCCGAACGCGCCATCCTGGAAGCCGTCTCGGCCGTCTATGAGCGCTACGGCTTCGAAGCGCTGGACACCGGGGCCTTCGAATATGCCGACGCGCTTGGCAAGTTTCTGCCCGACAGCGACCGTCCCAACGAAGGCGTCTTCGCCTTGCAGGACGACGCGGATCTTGACGGGAAGAATGGGCAGTGGATGGCGCTGCGCTATGACCTGACGGCCCCCCTGGCCCGCTTCGCCGCCCAGAACTGGGAGACCCTGGCCAAGCCGTTCCGCCGCTATGCCTATGGCCCCGTCTGGCGCAACGAGAAGCCGGGTCCGGGACGGTTCCGCGAGTTCATCCAGTGCGACGCCGACACCGTCGGCTCGGCCCGCCCCGAGGCCGACGCCGAGATCATCGCCATGGCGGTCGAGGGCCTGCAGGCCGCCGGTCTGCCGCGCGGCGCGGCGGTGCTGAAGATCAACAATCGCAAGCTGCTCAACGGCCTGCTGACCGCCGCCGGGGTCGAGACCCAAGGCCAGAAGCTCTCCGTGCTGCGCGCGGTCGACAAGCTGGACCGCCTGGGCGTCGAGGGCGTGCGTTTGCTGCTGGGCGAAGGCCGGCTGGACGAGAGCGGCGCCTTCACCAAGGGCGCGGGCCTGGTCGGCAAGTCGATCGACGCGGTGTTGGACTTCGTTCAGGCCGGCTCGGGCGGTCGCACCGGGACGCTCGCGAACATCGCCAATGTCATCGGCGGTTCGGCCGAGGGCGACGAGGGGCTGGAGGAACTGGCCAAGATCGACGCGGCCCTGAAGAGCCTGGGCGTCGACGACGACCAGGCCGTGTTCGAGCCGTCGATCGTGCGCGGGCTTGAATATTACACCGGCGCGGTGTTCGAGGCCGAGCTGCTGCTCTCCACCCTCGACGAGAAGGGCCACAAAGTCAGCTTTGGTTCGATCGGCGGCGGCGGTCGCTATGATGACCTGGTCGCGCGGTTCACCGGGCAACAGACTCCCGCGACAGGCTTCTCGTTCGGCGTCTCTCGCTTGGCCGCCGCCTTGCGGGCGGCGGGGCGCGAAACGGGCGTTACGGCGCGGGGGCCAGTGGTGATCATCAATTTCGACCAGGCCCACATGGGCGAGTATTTCGCCGTGGCGGCCGAGTTGCGCCACGCGGGCATCCCGGCCGAGGTCTATCTCGGATCCTCGGGCATGCGGCCGCAGATGAAATATGCCGACCGCCGGATGGCCCCGGCCGCCATCATGCTGGGCGGCGACGAGATCGCGGCCGGCACGGTGACCATCAAGGACCTCGACTTGGGCCGTGAACTGGCCTCGGGCGTCGCCGACAACGCCGCCTGGAAGGCCGAGCGGCCGGGCCAGCAGACCATCCCGCGCGGGGAGTTGGTCGCGGCTGTTAAAACGATTATTGGCCGCAAGATCATCGGGGAATAGCATGAGGCTCGAGCGTTCCATTCCGACGGAGGCGCTCGACGCCATCCGCGCCCCGCTGCTGACCGCCGGCGCCGCCCCGACCGACGCGCCGGTGCTGCAGCCCCTCGGCCTGCTGCTCGATCTGGCCGGCGAGGCCATGCGCTCGCGATTGTTCGTGGTCTCGGGCGATGCGAGCGAGGAGCTTTGCCTGCGCCCCGACTTCACCGTCGCCATCGCTCGCGCCCACCTCGAACGGGGCTCTCTGGAAAAGAATGGAGGCGAGGGGCGCTACCTCTATGAAGGCAAGGCGTTCCGCGTCGCGCCGCGCGGCAGCGATCGGGCCGAGGAGTTCCTGCAGATCGGCGTCGAGGCCTTCGAGGCCGCCGATCCCTCCCAGGCCGACGCCGAGATCGCCGCCCTTGCCTGGGCCTCGGCCGTCGCCGGCGGTCGCGACGACCTGACCTTGCTGCTGGGCGATGTCGGCCTGTTCGGGGCCTTCGTCGATAGCCTGGGCCTGACCCCACCGCTGGGGGCGCGGCTGAAGCGCGCCTTCACCAAGCCGCGGCGGCTTAGGATCGAACTGGAAGGCGGCGCCGCTGTGACCGGCGACCAGAGCCGCATCGCCGCCCTGTTGGCCGGCCTGCCCGAGGCCGAGGCCTCGGCGGTGCTTCAGGAACTGTGGTCCCTGGCCGGCATCGAGCCGGTGGGCGGCCGCCGGCCCGCCGAGATCGCCCATCGCCTGGTCGAGCGCGCCGAGGCCGCCAGGGCTGGGTCTCTGTCCACGGACGAAGCCGACGCGGTGCGGGCCTTCCTGGCGGTCAGCGATCGTCCGGGCGCGGCGCTTGACGCCATCTCGGCCTTGGGTGGCCCGCAACGCGGGGCGCTGGACGCGGCGCTCGATGGCTGGCGCCAACGCCTGGCCGGCATGGCCGCGCGCGGCGCTCCCGAGGATCGCATGCGCCTGACCGCCGCCTTCGGCCGGGCGTTTGGCTATTATGACGGCTTCCTGTTCGAGGTGCGCAGCGACGCCTTGGGCGACGACCGGCCCGTGGCGGCGGGCGGGCGATATGACGGCCTGCTCGCGCGGCTAAGCGGCGCGACCAACACCGGCGCCGTGGGCTGCATGGTGCGCCCGGCGCGAGCCTATGCGGGAGGCGGCGAATGACTGCTCCGATGATCTTCGCCATCCCTTCCAAGGGTCGGCTAAAGGACCAGGTCGAAGACTGGCTGGCCGATTGCGGCTTCAGGCTGGAGATGTCGGGCGGTTCGCGCGGCTACAGCGCCGAACTTTCCGGCCTGCCGGGGGTTTCGGTGCGGTTGCTGTCGGCCGGCGACATCGCGGCTGGACTTGATAGCGGCGAGCTGCACCTGGGCGTTACCGGCGAGGACCTGCTGCGCGAGCGCGGCGAGGACATGGACAGCCGGGTCATGTTGCTGCGCGCCCTGGGCTTTGGCCGCGCCGACCTGGTGGTCACCGCCCCCAAGAGCTGGCTGGACGTCGATTCGATGGCGGATATCGACGAGGTCGGCCATGCGCATCTCGCAAAGACGGGCCGCCGGCTGCGTGTGGCCACCAAATACGTCACCCAGACCCGCGCCTTCTTCGCCCGCCATGGCGTGGCCGACTATCGCATCGTCGAGAGCAGCGGCGCCACCGAGGGCGCTCCCGCAGCAGGGGCGGCTGAACTGGTCGTCGACATCACCACGACAGGCGCCACCCTGGCGGCCAATGGCCTGAAGATCCTGGCCGACGGGGTAATCCTCAAGAGCCAGGCCCAACTGACCGCCTCGCTGATCACGCCTTGGACCCCCGGGCAGATGGACAGCCTGCGGCGACTGCTATCGGTGGTCGAGGCAAAGGGCCGGGCCCGCACCTTGGCCACCCTGGTCTGGCCCGCCGAGCAGGACGCCGCCGGTCAGGCCGCGGTCGCGCCCTTTGTTGGCCAAGGCGCGCGCCGGGCCAATGCTGCCTTGCTGGCGACCGCCGACCTGTTCGAAGCCGCCGCCGCCCTGGGCGCCGCTGGGGTCGAGCCGGTGACGGTGTCGCGGCCAGACTATGTCTTCGAGTCGCGCTCGGCGGTTCTAGATGCGCTCAAGTCACGACTAGCCGCGCATATTTAACATCGGCGTCAAAAATATCATATGAGAACAGTGGTAAGTTTGACTGGGTGGTCCAATCTATCGGGATTGTGTCAAAAATATTCCAACGCCTTGCGGATTCACGATCGTTACCGTTGACACCATCTCGGTTTTGCCGTTTCTAACCCTTGCAAGGAAGAAACGAGCCCAAAAGAGAGCTCCCTTCCTTCGGCGTTTCGGGGAGGAAACGCCCACCTAGATCGAATGATCAAGAAATAGCCAGACCCGCCGCGATTATCCCCCGCGGCGGGTTTGGTGTATCTGGATCCGCTTTCTATTTTTGACAGACTCGACAAAAAAGGTGGCTTCGCATGGAGCCGCCTTTTTTTCTTTCGGGGACATGCACTTGTGCGTGTCCCCAGATCTCGGGCGCGGATGGGGACACGCACAAGTGCATGTCCCCGACGGTAAGTCCCTCAATGCTCGTGCATCCCCGCCATCCCCGCCATCGGGTCGGCTGCAGCCTTCGGTGGCCCGGCCTCGACCGAAAGGTCGATCCTCATTCGGCGGCCGTCTTCGAACACCAGGGTCACCGGCGTCTTGCCGCCCGGCGCCTGGGCCTTGGTCAGGCCCATCAGCATCACGTGGTAGCCGCCGGGCGCGAACGCGACCTGGGCGCCCGGGACGACCGCAACGCCGCCGGTCACCGCGCGCATCGACGAAACGCCGTTCTTCATCAGGCTCTGGTGCAGGGTGATCGAACGCGCGGCGGAGCTTTCGATCGACACCAGCTTGATCGGCTTGGCGCCGACATTGGCCAGGGTGAAATAGCCGACGCCGTTCATGCCGGCGGCGGCGGGGCGAGTCCACGGGCGCTGCACTGCGATGCCGCCGAGGCGATAGTCGCCGGCGGCGGCCGGAGCGGCCTGGGCCAGGGTGGCAAGGGTCAGGGCGGCGAGGGCGGTCAGGGCAAGGCGACGCATGGGAGGTCTCTCGATCAAGGTTTCATGCCGGGCATGTCGGCGGGCGTGGCGGGCGTGGCGGGGGTCAGGTGGACCACCGGCGCCGGACGGGTCAATTTTTCACCGGGTCGTTGCGAGTCGGGGACCTCGGTCCACTGGCTCTCGCCATGCTCGCACGTCTGGACGACGGGGAAGACCAAGTCGCCGGGCGTGGCCGGCAGCTTCATCAGCACGGCGAAGTCGTCGAACTGGTCGTCGGTCAGGCGGCCCGTCCAACTCACCGAGGTCGTGCGCCGCTTGGCGGGGTCGGCGTTGTCGGTCTTCTCGATGACGATCGTCCAGCCCGTCTTGGGTTGCGGTCGAGCCGAGGCCACGGCGTCGGGGATCTCGACCCGCAGGCTCAGTGTGGCGTCGCCTGCCGCGCAGGCGTGGCCCACCCGGAAGGCGATGGCCGAATAGGACCCGGACTTGGCCTCGTTCGGCGCAGCGACCACGTGGGCGGCGGCGGGAAGCGGCGCCAGCAGGGCGGCGAGAAGGATGAGATTGCGCATGTGAATCTTCCTAGAACTTGCCGGTGACGCCGACGAACACCCCGCGCCCGTCGCCGGGCCAGAAGGCGGCGGTGGAATTGTCGGGCGCGCCGGGCAGGGCGGTTGAGACGGTGGTGGCGGTCACCGACGGATTGACGGTCGAGACATAACGTTTGTCGGTCAAGTTCCGGGCGTCGAGGAACAGGGTGACCTTGTCGCGGGTGTAGCCGGCGCTCAGCGAGGCGATGGCGTAGTCGGGCGCGCGGACCTTGTTCTGATAGTCGACCAGCACGCCGCGCGGTGACCATTCCACCGACGGGGCCAAGAACCAGCCGGCCGGGTGGTCGTATTTCAGCTCGGCGCGGTAGAGGTGCACGGGCACGACGGGCAGGCGGTGGTCCCTGAACTGAGCATCGCCGTCGAACCGGAAGTCCGACCACGCATAGGTCTGGCGCAGCCGCAGGCGCGGGGCGATCCGCCAGTCAAGGCCGGCTTCCAGCCCCTGGTGATAGGTCTTGTCGGCGTTGAAGGTCGCGGCGGGGTGGGCCTGATCGACCACGAAGCTCAGCAGTTCGTGCGTCAACTGGGCGCGATACAGGGCCACGTCCCAGGCGAAGGCCCCGCGCCGGCCCCGCGCCCCGACCTCGCCGGTCCAGGCCGTTTGCGGGACCACCGGTGCGAAACCCGCCGCAGCGGTCGGCGAAAAAGCCCCGAAATTGGGCGGCTCCACCGAGCGGGTCAGGTTGGCGAACAACTGCGAGTCCTCATCGGCCTGGAACAGCATACCCAGGCGCGGGGCGAACCAGTCATAGTCGCGGCTTTCGGTCAGGTCGAAGCCGCCGGTCGGCAGCTTGTAGCTCTGATATTCGCGCGAGGCCGTGCCGTAGGTCCCGCCGGCCACCAGGGCCAGGCGCGGGGTCACGAACAGCCGGCCCTCGGCGAAGGCGTCAAGGGCTTTGGCGTTCTGCCGTGAATAGGCGGTGGGCGCGCCGTGCGAGCCGTGCAGATTGACCCACTGGCGGGCGTCCAGGTCGCCGATGCGATACGACAGGCCCGCGAACAGGTCGGCGGCCATGTCGCCGACTTGACCGGTCCAGTCCAGGCGACCGAAGGCCCCGAAATTTCGGCTCTCCTGATCCACGACCTGGAAGATCGGGTGGTCCAGGTCGCGCCAGGCCCCATAGACCCCGCCCTCGAACACCGTGGTCGGCGACAACCGCCATGTGGTCTGCAGGCTGGTCCGGGCGTTGCGCATGTTGCGCCCGTAATTGTTGGAGAAGTTGTTGACCGGGGCATAGTAGTTCGCCCGGGTGGGGTCGTGCAGGGCGTTGTTGAGGGTCAGGGCGCCGGCCAGTTGCTGGCGGAGATCGGCTCCGGACAGATAAAGCCGCACCTCGCGATCCTCGCCGAAGCTGTGGCCGAGATTGACCGACAGCCGCGCAGCCGAGGCGTTGCTCTGCTGGCGATACCCGTCGCTGTTCATCAAGGTGGCCCCGACGAAAACGTCGTCGTCGCCGAAGGTCCGCGCCACCTCGCCATGGATCCGCGCGGCGCCGAACGCCCCGCCCTCGACCCGCAGCAGGGTGTCGGCGCCGGCTGACTTGCCGGTGGGGGTGACGAAATTGATCGCCCCGCCCAGCAGCGCCCCGCCGAACCGCAGGGCGTTGCCGCCCTTGTAGACCTCGGTATAGCGCGCCAGCAGCGGGTCGATCAGCTGGTAGTCGCCAAAGCCGTCGGCCTCGTTCAGCGGCACGCCGTCCTGGGCCAGCATCGTGCCGCGATTGTGACTGCTGTTGCCGATCCCCGAGCCGCGGATCGACAGGCGGGTGTCCTCGCCGAACTTCTTCTGGGCGAAGACGCCGGGCACGTCGCGCACGACGTCGTTGAGGCCAACGGCGTAGCGGTTGGCATAGGCCTCGGACGAGACCACGGCCACGGCGCCGGGGGTTTCCGACAGGCGCTTGCGGGACTGGGCGACCACGGGCGGGTCCTCCGGATCGGGGCGGGCGGTGACCAGCACGGAATCGACGGGGTGCTGGTCGTCGGCCCAGGCGGCGCTGGTGATGGCGGAGAGCGCCCAGAGCGCGGCGCCGGCCGCGAGGGCCAGGCGTAAGGATTTCGGCATGAAAGACTTAAGCCCCAAGAACGTGACGGCGCGCGCGCCGGCCTTCTGGGCCGGGCGCGCGGTGCGAAAAGTCAGGCGTTCTGGAGGTGGGGCGGACCTTGTCCGGGCGGACGCGGCGGGGCGCGGACCGGGGCCAGGCCGCGACGGGCCAAGGGCGGGGCGATCTCGACGCGAGCGGCGTAGCGCACAGGCAGGGAGATCTGGGCGTTGGGCGTGATCGTGGTCGCCAGGCTAGCGACCACGCACTGGGCGCAGGGCAGGCCGGCGAAGCCTTTATGCGCTGGCTTGGTGTCGTCGAGGATGACCGTCCGGGCGCCCTGGGCGGTGCAGATCACCACCGATTGGCCAGAACGCGCCTCATAGGCCATGACCGCAGCCGGGACGAGCGCCTGGACGAGCAGGGCCAGCATCGCCAGCAGGGCGATGGGCCAGGTCGACCGGGACTGTCCGCGACGGGGGCTCATGATGGGGCGTGGGTAGTCCTGGACGGGCGGCGGGTCAATGTTCTCCCTCCATCACTGACCTGGCATCCTCGACGCCTGCTGATCGAGGCGCTGGAGGCGGCGGGGTGGCGTTGATCCCGGCGGACGAAACCGGATTGGGCGTGATTTCAAAATTGGCCAGCTGGCCGTCGCCCCAATACGCTTGCGATATCGCGGGCGACATCCATAATTGTCTCATGCGCTTGGTGCTCGGCACGGCGACAATGGCGACAATGGTGGCGGCGATCCGCAGTCATGCGGGTGGGTCCAATCGGCTGCTGCTAGCGGGGCTAGAGCAACGTCTAACCTTGTTGGTTTCGACGCCTTTGTTGATCGAGCACGAAGCCGTGATGACGCGCGATGAACATCTCGCGGTGTCCGGCCTTTCTGTCGGCGACATAGGGGCCATCCTCGATGCTGTGGCGTCTATCGCCGAGCCCGCGCGGCTGTCCTTCCTTTGGCTGCCCGGCGAAGCGATGTTGAAATTGGAGACAGGATGATGAGGAAGAGCAATTTCGCGCTGCGGCTTCAGCCTTCTTTGCTCGACGAGGCTCGAAAGCCCGCCGAGGCCGAAGGCGTGGCTCTCGATCAACTGATCAATGTCGCGGTGGCCGAAAAGCTGTCGGCCTTGCGGACCGAAACCTATTTCGCTGAGCGAGCTGGACGCGCGGACCTTCCCAAGGTTATCGCGCTGCTGAAGACGGCGGGTGGCGACAATCCGCCCATGAAGAGCGACGAACGGCCGAGCGGTTAGAGCATTTTTCGAGCGAAGTGGTTCCGGTTCGCGTGAAGAAAAATGCGTCAAAACAAGTGATTGGAGCTCACGGCCTGACGCGGTCAGGTCGGGAAATGCTCTAGTCTGGCGAACGCGGAACAAAGGAGACAACACCCCGTGAGCCACGCGATGTCACCGGCGGACTACAAGGACCTGGTGCTGTTCCTGGCCACGGCGGGGATCGTGGCGCCGCTGTTCAAGCGGCTGAAGATCAATCCTATCCTCGGCTTCCTGCTGGCCGGCGTGATCCTGGGGCCGTTCGGCTTGGGCAGCCTGACCCATGTGCTGCCGTGGCTGGACTATGTCACCGTCGACAATCCCGACGAGATCGCCCAGCTGGCCGAGTTCGGCGTGGTGTTCCTGCTGTTCATGATCGGGCTGGAGCTGTCGTGGGAGCGGCTGCGGCTGATGCGCAAGCTGGTGTTCGGCCTCGGCGCGGCCCAGTTGATCGGCTGCTCCCTGGCCTTGGGCGGCGTGGCCTGGGCCCTGGGCCAGCCGCCGGTCTCGGCCTTGGTAATTGGCGCGGCGCTCACCTTGTCGTCCACCGCCATCGCCGTGCCGGTGCTGGTCGAGCGCAAGCGACTGCATTCCGAGGGCGGACGGGCGACCTTTTCGGTGCTGCTGTTCCAGGACCTGGCCGTGGCTCCGATCCTGATCACCCTGACGGTGCTGGGCCGCGGCGACGGGGTGTTCCGGCTGGCCGACCTGCTGGCCCTGGGGCCGGCGGCGTTGGGCCTGGGGGCCATCGTGCTGTTCGGACGCCTGGCGCTGCGGCCGATGATGCGCTCCGTCGCGAAAGCCAAGAGCGAAGAGATGTTCATGGCCGCCTGCCTGCTGGTGATCATTGGCGCGGGCCTGGTCAGCGCCCTGTCCGGCCTGTCGATGGCGCTGGGAGCCTTCGTGGCCGGCGTGCTGCTGGCCGAGACCGAGTACCGCCACGAGGTCGAGGTCAAGATCGAGCCGTTCAAGGGCCTGCTGCTCAGCCTGTTCTTCGTGTCGCTGGGCATCCGGCTGGACCTGTCGCTGCTGGTGGCTTCGCCGGTGCTGGTGCTGGGCGTCGCCGTGGGCCTGTTGGTCATCAAGGCGGTGATGGTCTTGGGGCTGGGACGGCTGTTTGGCCTGTCGAGCCGCGGGGCGATCGAAGCGGCCTTGACCCTGGCGGCCGGCGGCGAGTTCGCCTTCGTGATCCTCGACAACGCCATAGGCGCCGACGTGGTCAGTGGGCGGATCGGCCAGGCGGTGCTGGTCGCTGCGACCCTGACCATGTTCCTGGTCCCCACCCTGTCGGCGATCGGCGGCCGGCTTGCCCGCAAGACGACCCTGGCCACGCCCGAGGCGCCGGAGGTTCCCGAGCACCAGGGCGAGGAGCCGGAGGGCCGGGTGCTGGTGGTCGGCTATGGCCGGGTCGGCCGGCTGGTGGGCGACATGCTCGACCGCCACGCGGTGCCGTGGATCGCCATCGATCGCGACACCAGTTTCGTGCAGAAGGGGCGGCGGGCCGGTCACAAGGTCTATTACGGCGACGCCTCGCGGGTGGAATTGCTGGAGCGATGCGGCCTCGACTACGCGCGAGCTGTCGTGGTGACCATGGATTCGCCGGACGCCGCCGAGGCGGTGGTGGCCGCCGCCCGCGGGCATCGGCCTGACTTGACCATCGTGGCGCGCGCGCGAGACGCCCGCCACGCCGCGCGGCTCTACGAACTGGGCGTCACCGACGCGGTGCCAGAGACCATTGAGGCGAGCTTGCAGTTGTCCGAAGCCGTGCTGGTGGATATCGGCGTCCCCATGGGCTTGGTCATCGCCTCGATCCACGAGCGGCGGGACGAGTACCGCCAGGTGCTGAACCGGCCGGATGCGCTGGGCGGCAAGCGGCGGCGGCTGCGCGACGCGGCGAAGCTGACCTAAGTCTCACACCCTCTCCCAGAGGTGTTGAGATCGGGACATCGTGACGGGTGTTCGAAGATATCCGTGGTGGGCGCGGCGGGGCTAGAGCATTTTTCGAGCGAAGTGGTTCCGGTTCGCGTGAAGAAAAATGCGTCAAAACAGGAGATTAGAGCTCACGGCCTGACGCAGTCAGGTCGGGAAATGCTCTAGGTCGATCGCGATCCGTTCGAGGGGGTGATTCACCCCCGTGACAATCCCGAGAGCATCACCGCCTACGATATCGCGCCCGGTCTGTCGGGCGTGATCCTGTCCATGACGCTGGTGATGACGACCACGCTGAGAGTCACGCGCGATCGGAGGGCGGCGCGACGGAAAGCCGGCTCGCCGCGCCGGCCAAGCCGATCGAGGTGATGATCGGCAAGCTGGCGTCCTATGCGGTGGTCGGGCTAGTGCAGACCGTGGTGATCCTCATCCTGGCCAGGCCCTGTTCGCGGTTTGCGTGGGCGTGGCGGTCTTGCGGTTGGGGCGCCCTCATCCTGGGCGTCGTGTTCCCGGAGACTCGCGGGTCAGTCTTCTTGCCTCGGTTGCTTTGGCGATCGCGGGCTGGCGTGTCGCGATATCGGCGCACCCTGGGCTGAGGTAGCGGGCGCCCACCGCCCGACCCGTGGCCATCGCGCATGCATGCTAGGTTTTTACGCATTCGCGGCCGGCAAAACGCGCCGAAGGCCTTGCGCTACGCGGATTCACATGCGAACCGGTACCGTGCTGGCGCTTTTTCCGGGATAGTCAGCCGGTACGCTCGATAGTTGATTTTCGTGGGGCGATCATGTGTTGGCGTCGTCGTACTTCCGTAGGATGACGAAACCTGACGGGTGTTGCCCTGCTGACACTTTCGCGGATCGCGCGCCTTGGTATAACAATGCTCGGTCGGTCTCGGCCGGTGCTGGGCAATAGAGGGCTCTAGATATGAAACTTCAACTCCTGGCGGGAGTGGCTCTAGCCGCGGTGTTCGCCGCTGGCGCCGCTTCGGCCCAAGAGGCCGGCTGGTATGGCGCGGTCGACCTTGGCTACCACTGGCCTGAAGGCGTAAACGCCGAGTCCGATCGCAACGCTCTTGACGGCGCTCACTACCACTATACGTGGTCGGCTGACGATGACTGGGCCGGCTTCGTCCGTCTGGGCTATCAGTTCAACCCGAACTGGCGCGCCGAAGTCGAGGGCGGTTACCGCCCCGGCGACATCGCCAGCATCCGCGGGAACCCGGTCCGTCAGCAGCCTTACGCGCTCTGCACCCCCGGCGTGACGCGTACCGTCGGAGCCCCGAAGTGCGGCAGCCCATCGGGTTCGATGGACTCCTGGTCGCTGATGGTCAACGTCCTGTATGACTTCGCGCCAGACGCTTGGTTTAACCCCTTCGTTGGCGCCGGTATCGGCATCAACCGTCTGGACGTCAGCACGCTGGGCCAATTCAGCGGCACGATCGGTCCGATCACAGCCGCCAACCCCGCCATCCAGAACCTCAGCGTCGACGACGACGACATCGCCGTGGCCTGGCAAGCGATCGCCGGCGCCTCGATCAAGGCGACTGACAAGCTGAAGATCGACTTCACCTATCGCTACTTCGCGACCCAAGACCACGCGTGGCAGTCGACCGGCTCGGCTGCGGCTCTGCAGCCTGGCGCCTGGGAAGGCCAAGTGAAGGATCAATCCGTGACCGTTGGTCTGCGGTATTCCTTCGCGGCTCCGCCGCCCCCGCCGCCCCCGCCGCCCCCGCCGCCTCCCCCGCCCCCGCCGCCTCCGCCCCCGCCGCCTCCCCCGCCGCCTCCGCCGGCGTATGAGGCTCGTGAGTTCATCGTCTACTTCCCGTTCGATCAGTACGTCCTGACGCCGGAAGCCTCGTCGGTGGTTTCGGAAGCCGCGAACTACGCGACCTCGGGTCACGCCACCAAGCTGGTGGTCGTCGGTCACACCGACACCTCGGGTTCGCCGAAGTACAACGCCAAGCTCTCCGAGCGTCGTGCGAAGGCCGTGGCTGACGCCCTGGTCGGCGCTGGTGTCGCCGCTGACGCCCTGGCCGTTGACTGGAAGGGCGAAAGCGCCCCCGCCGTCGCCACTGGCGATGGTGTGAAGGAACCGCTGAACCGCCGTTCCACGATCTCGATCAACTTCTAAAGATCGCGATCACGACTGAAGTTGAGGGCCCGGCGGCGACGCCGGGCCCTTTTCTTTTGGACTTTCCGGCTGACCAGCGGTCGGACCTCACGGCAATGGCCGCCGGCCGGGCGCATCGAAATGGCAAGGGGCTTTTGACGAAATCCGCTCCGCCGCCGGATCACTTATTTGTGGCCCGCGACAGGGGGTCGCAGCCGCGTTTGTTCTGGCCACGCAACCCGTTGATGATGCCCAGTATCTTCTCGCACACCGATGTTCCTCCACACCTTGTTAAGAAAAAACTCAGCCCCCGGGCGCATCTCGCCGTTGACGAGTCATTAGCCACTGTGGCCCCATATGTGGGCTGAGGGGGCTCCTCGGCCACTAGATGTAGCGGCTGGACGGGAAGTTTCCTTTTCCGGAACACGCTGATTGATTATGGATTTTGATCATGACCGGCAGTGAAGCGGCTAAGATGACGGCTCTCCCCCAGGCCCGCACCAGCGGGATGAAGGCCGAGCGTCCGAAACTGGCTTTGGTGCGCAAGGTGCAGGTCAACCGCGCCCGTGACGCCCTGCTGACCGATTTTGGCAAGACCACCCTGGAAGACCGCTACCTGCTGCCGGGCGAGTCGTACCAGGACATGTTCGCCCGCGTGTCGACGGCCTTCGCCGACGACGCCGACCACGCCCAGCGCGTCTACGACTATATGAGCCAGCTGTGGTTCATGCCCTCGACGCCGGTGCTCTCGAATGGCGGCGCCGAGCGCGGCCTGCCGATCTCCTGCTTCCTGAATTCGGTCTCCGACAGCCTGGACGGCATACTGAGCGTCTGGAACGAGAACGTCTGGCTGGCGGCCAATGGCGGCGGCATCGGCACCTATTGGGGCGGCGTCCGGTCGATCGGCGAAAAGGTCAAGGGCCAGGGCCAGACCAGCGGCATCATCCCCTTCATCCGCGTGATGGACAGCCTGACCCTGGCGATCAGCCAGGGCTCGCTGCGTCGCGGATCGGCCGCCGTCTATCTCGACATCTTTCATCCGGAAATCGAGGAGTTTCTGGAGATCCGCAAGGCCTCGGGCGACTTCAACCGCAAGTCGCTGAACCTGCACCACGGCATCTCGATCACCGACGAGTTCATGCACGCGGTGCGCGACGGCCACAAGTTCGGCCTGCGCTCGCCCAAGACCAACGAAGTCCTGCGCGAGGTCGACGCCCGTTCGCTCTGGCAGAAGGTGCTGGAGCTGCGCCTGCAGACCGGCGAACCCTATCTGATCTTCTCCGACACCGTAAACCGCGCCATGCCGCAGCATCAGCGCGAGCTGGGGCTGAAGGTGCGCCAGTCCAACCTGTGCAGCGAGATCATGCTGCACACCGGCGTTGATCATCTCGGCAATGACCGCACCGCCGTCTGCTGTCTGTCGAGCGTCAACGCCGAGACCTTCCTGGAATGGCGCGACCACCCGATGTTCATCGAGGACATCATGCGCTTCCTCGACAACGTGCTGCAGGACTTCATCGATCGCGCCCCGGACGCCGCCAAGACCGCCGCCTACGCCGCCATGCGCGAGCGTTCGGTGGGCCTGGGCCTGATGGGCTTCCACAGCTTCCTGCAAAGCCAGAACGTGCCGTTCGAGAGCGCCCTGGCCAAGAGCTGGAACATGCGGATGTTCAAGCACCTGCGCCGCGAAGCCGATAAGGCGTCGATCACCATCGGCGAAGAGAAGGGCCCGTGCCCCGACGCCGCCGACCGGGGTTCGATGGAGCGTTTCTCGCACAAGCTGGCGATCGCCCCGACGGCCTCGATCTCGATCATCTGCGGCGGCACCAGCGCCGGCATCGAGCCGATCCCGGCCAATATCTACACTCACAAGACGCTGTCGGGCTCGTTCGCGGTCAAGAACCCCTATCTGGAGCGCCTGCTCGAGGACAAGGGCCAGAACACCGACGCCGTCTGGGGCTCGATCCTGGAGAACGAGGGCTCGGTCCAGCATCTGGACTTCCTCAGCCAGGACGACAAGGACGTCTACAAGACCGCCTTCGAGCTGGATCAGCGCTGGGTGGTCGAACTGGCCGCCGACCGCACGCCGGAGGTCTGCCAGAGCCAGTCGGTCAATATCTTCCTGCCCGGCGACGTCGACAAGTGGGACCTCCACATGCTGCATTGGCAGGCCTGGGAGCGCGGCGTGAAGTCGCTGTACTACCTGCGCTCCAAGTCGGTGCAGCGGGCCGCCTATGCGGGCTCAGACATCGCCCTGGCGGGTCCCGCCAACGGCTTCGACGCCCCCAACAAGACCGATTACGAAGAGTGCCTGGCCTGCCAATAGGTCCGGCGCCCGATCCCTTGAAAACCAACGGCGGCGCGGTCCCTCGCGCCGCCGTTTCGCGTTCGGAACCAAGCCGGTCGCGAAATGTTCATGCGTGTGGGATTTCGTCCCATGGACCTTGTCGCGATTGCGGTTAGGCTCATTGTGGGGACGAGGACTGAGGGGGCTGGCATGCGCGCCGCAACGGTGTTGATCGTGGGGATGGGGCTAGGCGCGCTCATTTGCGCCTCGGCCCAGGCGCGTCCCAATCCTGGCAGGGCGGCCAAGGCCGCCGCCGATACCTCAGATAGGTCGATCGGCGACGTCCGCAAGGGTCGGGCCACAAGCTTCACCGTCGATCTGCGCGCGGCCGAAGCGGCCGGTCTCAGCGTACGTGACGTGCGGCCCAGCACGGTGGGCTTCTCGGCCGCGCCCCAGTCGATGGCCGCCGGGTCCGAAGATCCAAGCTTTGGCCTGTCCCCGGCCGGCGCCTATGGCGACGCCAGGCTGCTGGACGCCAATCGCTACTACGAGGGCCACGGACCGGTGACCTGGCGCTCGAACGTCTTCGTGGTCGGTCAAAGCCATCGCGCCGTTGATTCGATGCGTGTGTCGGTGGCCAGAGTTTCGGAAACCGGCAACAGCCGTCCGCTGTCCTTGGTCCGTCCCGACGGCGAGGATAGCTTCGCGGACCGAGACGTCGACGTCTTGGTGACCCGCGGCTGGCCAGCTGCTGTGAAGCTCGACAATGGCAAGTACGCCCTGGATGTCACGCCGCACGCCGGCCTGGGCTTCGGCGGGGCCGGCGGTTCGGCTGAGGCTGGCGCCACCGTGCGGTTCGGCAAGAGCATGCAGGACAAGGTCAGCAATTCGCTGGGGGTCCGCGACGGCCGGGAAATGGGCAACCGCGGGCGCTGGTACGTGTTCGCCGCCGCCAGCGGCCAGGCCGTGGGCTTGAACGTGCTGCGCAGTTCGGACGGCGACTGGAGCCGGGCCGGGTTTACAACCGACAATTCCAGCAAGCTGCTCAGCGACGGCCAGGCGGGCGTGGCCTGGCGCAAGGGCGACATGCAGGCCTCGTTCGGCTATGTCCACCGCTCGATCAAGGCCCGGGACCAACTGATGGGAATGTCCAGCCAGAAGGACGAGATGGTGGCCCTCTCATTCAGTCTTAAGCCGCACTGGTAGCCGTCGGGCTTGAGTTTCTGGGCCAGATCATGCAGCTAGCGCCCCTACGCCACGAAGCCATCGACCGTCATGAGCGATAGCGAGCCTCCTCGCCGCAAGATTCTGAGCCTGAAGAGCGGTGTCGCGGCGCCGGGCGGCCCCAAGCCGCTGGAGCGCATCGCGCGCCCGGCTCAGCGCATCCGCACCTTCACGCCCGAACCGCCGCCCCCGCCGGCGCCCCCCGCGACCGGCGACTTCAAATGCAAGCCCTGCGGGACGCGCTTCGATCCGCCGACCGACCTTGCCGACGACGATTCCGTGCGTTGCCCGTCGTGCAACGCCCGCCTGGGCCTGGTCTCGGACTTCCGGGCCGACCCGCCCAATGTCGAGAAGCTACGGGCTCGGTATCTGAAGAAGCCGGGGTAGCCCTCAACTTCCACTCATCTCGGCTTTCGTCGGGATGCAGGGAGATTTTAGGGCCGGAACGCCCCTACGGCAGTTCCAGATCCGGCGATGGGTTCGGAACCAGGATCGGGTCCTGGTCGCCATGCCGCGTCGGCGGCTGGCGCTTGAACAGGCCGCGCCATAGCGGTTCGGGCGCGGCGGTCGGCGTCGACCACAGGCGGCCGGCGGTCGCCAGGGCCTCGGCGTCGTCGAAGGTGCGCTTCATCGCGGCGGTGTCGAACTTCATCATGTTGAAGTCCGAGAAGGTCGGCGGGATCGAAGCCACCCAGAGCGGCAGGTTGTGGCGCGCGCAGAACCCCGCCGCCACGCTCAGGGCCTGGCGGTAGGAGAACCTCAGCATGGTCTCGAAGCTGCGGCTCATGATAGAGGTCACCCCGGTGGGCGTCGAGCGCGGTGACGGGTCGAGCACGGTGTTGAAGATCACATAGACCCGCCCGCGTCGCAGCCGCTGGCCCAGGTCGCGCCAACGCAGCAGGGCGTCGGGCATCAGGAACAGGGGCGCCGCCACGCCCCCGTCGACATGCATTTCCTGGTAGCGGACCATCCCGCCCTCGCCATCGGGAGCCTCGACATCGATCAGCTTGGGCGGGAACAGGCCGGGCAGGGTGGCCGAGGCCACCAGCACGTCGCGAAACAGCTTTACCGCCGCCTCGCCGCCCCGGGTGGCGATCGCCCCCATGTCCCAGATGGTGGCCTTCTGGCTGTCGAGATTGGTGGTGGCGATCAGCAGGCGCCGGCCCCGGGCGTGTTCGATCGCCACGGCCTCGATCATCGCCGCGTCGACGAACGGCGCGACCAGTCCGTCCAGCGAGTCGCCGCGAAAAAGGCTGGGTCCCAGGGCCGCGCCAAACCGCCTGAGGCTGAGCAGGTCGGCGGCGTGGCCGCCCAGATAGGCGTCGGCCAGGCGCGCGTCCCAGGCCGGGCCGAGGAAGGCGAAGGGCGCGATCAGGGCGCCGGTCGAGACGCCGGTGACGATGGCGAAGGTCGGCCGCCTGCCGGCCTTGCCGAGGCCGACCAGGGCCCCGGCCCCAAAGGCTCCGCCGGCCGCGCCGCCCGACAGGGCCAGGATGTTGAAGTCGTCGCGACCGATCAGCGGCCGCAGCGGGGCCAGGCGGTCGGCGGCGGATTTGAGGGTCTCGTCGGCCTCGTCGACGCTAAGCCGCACGCCGGGAAAGCCCACGGCCTCGGCCAGGGTCTCGTCGGGCGGCGCGGCCAGGCGCTTGCCCTTGTGGGGCGGCTGCGTCCCGCGATCCCGAAAGAAGGTCTGGACGGTCCTTTTGGGGTCTGTCGGCGTGCTCAACGCGAGGCTCGGGTCACAGGGTCAGGGCTTTTCAGTTCAAGGATGGCCGCTCGAGGCCAAAACCACCCCGATCAGGACGGCGGCATAGTGCAGGCCGGCGCCGCCGATCACGTGACCGTGCCAGATCGCCCGCCGGAACTTCAGCCGCTTCATCAGGTAGAAAACCGTGCCGGTCGAATAGATCACCCCGCCGATCGCCAGGAGCATCAGGGCGACCCAGCCCATGCCGTCGATCATCGGCTTGATAGCGACCAAAACCAGCCAGCCCAGCGCCAGGTACAGCCCGACCCAGAAGCGTTTGTCCAAGCCCGGCAGCAGCAGCTTGGCCGCTACGCCGACGCCGGCCACGGTCCAAACCGCCGTGGTCATGCCGATCGCCCACCAGCCGTGCAGATTCTGGGTGGTGAAGGGGGTGTAGGAGGCGGCGATCATGATGAAGATGCCGGCATGGTCGAAGCGCCGCAGCAGAGGCCGCCAGCGGGCCTTGGCGAAGTTGTAGGCCGTCGACAGCGACAGCATGGTGATCAGGCCGATGGTATAGACGCTGACCGCCGCCACCTGGCTCAGATCGCCCAGGCCGAACGCCAGGCCCAACAGAATGCCGCCGCCCAGCAGGGCGCAGGCGAGGCCCGTCAGATGGACGATCAGGTCGGCGCACTTAGCGGCGGGCGTGGGATAGTGCGTCGCCGGAACGTCCGCGGGCGCGGTCGCCGGAACGGAGGCCGGCGAGGCAGCCGGCGAAGTGCTGGTGGTGTCTGACATGGCCCGCCCACTGTACGCGCAATCGATGACATATAAACGCAGGTCATCGTGTCCGGGATAGGGCTGATGACAGAGAAAACGCTCAGCCCAGCAGGCCGCTCGCGCCGTCCCAGACCAGCTTGCCGCCGACCGCGATCAGCAGGACATAGATGACCTTGTAGAAGCCCTCGGCCGGCACCCGGCGCACCAGCCAGACCCCGGCCCAGGTCGAGGCCAGGGCCAGGGGCAGCAGCACCGCCGCCGTGGTCAGGGTCTGGCGGGTGAATTGGCCGAGCGCCATATAGGCCGGCACCTTCATCCAGTTGACCGTGGCGAAGAAGATGGCGCTGGTGCCGATGAACACGTCGCGCGGCAGGCGGCGGGGCAGGGCGTAGATCTGGAACGGCGGGCCGCCGGCATGGGCGACCTGGCTGGTGAAGCCGGCGACCATGCCGCACAGGACGCCCAGCCAGGGCCGGCCTGGTCCGGCCTCGACCGCGCTCGCCGCCTTGACCGCCCGCTCGGCCCACAGGCGCTGCAGCGCGAAGGCGATGGAAATCAGGCCGATCGCCAGCTCGACCGCCGACACCGAGACCCGCGCGGCCAGGGCCCAACCCAGAAAGATGCCGACCGCGGCGGCCGGAAGCATCAGGATCAGCAGGCCCCTGTCCCAGGTCTTGCGGAAGCTCCAGACACTGACGACGTCCTGGGCCAGCAGGATCGGCAAGGTGATCGCCGCCGCCAGCACCGGCGAAATCACCAGCGCCATCATCGGCACGGCCACCACCCCGATCCCCGCGAATCCGCCCTTGGCCAGGCCCAGCAGGATCACGGCGGGAATGGCGACGGCGTAGAACAGCGGGTCGGTGAGCATGGGGGGGTGTTAGCAGGAAGGTGTGGGGTTGCCCAAGTCTTGGTCCCGTGGCTCACGCCCTTGCCCCCTACGGATCGCTTCGCGATCGTCTTCCCCCATAGGGGGAAGAGTTCAAGTGCGTGGGCTCCGCCCCCTATGGGGGCGGACAGACCGCGAAGCGGTCAGGTGGGGGCAAGGGCGTGTGATCCACGGTGGAAAAGCCGAGCCCCCGAACCATCCGCTGTGGCGAGGCCGCGCCTTGAAACCTTGCTGGCGAGCTTGCTCTGGCGTCTGGCCGAGTCAAGGACCGGCCTCTCGGCCGGCCGCGCCGCGGCGGACCTGCGGGCCGTCCTTGACGCGGTCAGACGCCAGAGCTCCCATCCACCAAGGCTTTAAGGCGTGGCCGCATCCGGGGCGGATGGGAACGCTGCAAACAAACACTAGCTTGTGGGCGCTTGCTAGCGCTGGGGTGCAGGTTTCATATGGCTCATCAGACGCGCAGTATCTACGGAGCGGCTATGGTCCGGAAAAGGCTTTTCGTTTTGGCGTCACTGGGAATGGCCTTTTGTGCCCAAGCTGCGGCGGCAGGCATCGTGGCCCAGTGTGGTCCTTCTGTTGGTAAGTCGTTTTACCTCACCGAAGAGAATGGGGGGTGGACCGACGACCGGATTTCGAAAGGCCAGTTCTTGTTTGATGTCGATAGCGACGGAAACTGGGACATCATTAGTCGGGATGCTTTCGGCAAAAACGTTAGTGCCGTCGCTGATGGTGCGGTTGTCGTAAAGGTGCAGGGCGCTGCGCCGTTCAAAACGTTCCTGTTGGTCTCTGCCTATCCCGGGTCCGGAGTTGCCGAGACTTATTCGGTCACTACAGAACTCACCGGGAAGCGCGTACTCCTATGGACCACCAACAAGCAGAACGACTTGCCATCAGGAAAGAAGATGGCTGCGTTTCTGTCTGTATGTGATTGACCGCTCATCCCGTCGCCCCCCGACTCTCCCACCCCTCCACGAACGGGAACCTCGCTTCCCAGAACGCCGCCAATCTCGGGTCGGCGTCCACGCGCCGCACGACCCCGCCCATCCTTGGCGCCACCGCGTAGAACCGCCGCCGCCGAGGGCCCCAGCGGCTAACCACGGCGACGTAGAGGTCGAGCACCGTCAGCGCGTCGCCCAGCAGATACCGCCCCGGCGTCAGCTGGCGCTCCATCACCGCCCAGCACTCGGCGATCCGCTCGGCGGTCGCCGCCTTGACCGCCGCCTGCTGCGCCGCGTCCGGCCCCACGAGCCGAGACGGATCATCCCGCACCCAGAACAGCGAATAGATCGCCGCCGGCACGAACACCATCCAGCGCAGGAACTGCGCCCTGAGTGGTGAATCGACCGCCGGCGCCAGGCCCGCCTCCGGATGGCGGTCGGCCAGCCAGATCAGGATCGCCGCGCTCTCGGTGATGGTCTCGCCGTCCGGGGTGACCAGCGCCGGGATCTGCTTGAGCGGATTGACGCCGGCGACCTTGGCCTGCTCGGCCGCGCCTTCCCAGGTCGGCGCCTCGACCACCGCATAGGGCTGCCCCAGAAGCAGCAAAGTCGCCTCCACGGGCACGGAACCCGAGCCAAGCGCCCCATAGAGGGTGTAAGCTTGATTCATCCTTTGTTACCCAATCTACCCACAACATGTTGTGTGCTGCGACGTTTCGGACACTAGATGCGCGGGTTGGTCCCGCGCTATCCCAGAAGCCTAGCGCGCCGTACGATTCTTGTCCGCTTGCCCCAGGAGCCGCTTTCGATGTCCGCCTCGTTGATCACCCCATCGACCGCCAAGCTGATCACCCCCGGCCTCCTGACCCCCTCCGGCGCCTATAAGCCCTTCCGCTATCCGTGGGCCCACGACTTCTGGAAGAAGCAGCAGCAGGTCCACTGGATGCCCGAAGAGGTGCCGCTGGGCGAGGACCTCAAGGACTGGGCCGTCAAGCTGAACGACAACGAGCGCAATCTGCTGACGCAGATTTTCCGCTTCTTCACCCAGTCGGACATTGAAGTGGCCGACAACTATATGGAGCGCTACGGCCGGGTGTTCAAACCCACCGAAGTGAAGATGATGCTGTCGTCGTTCGCCAATATGGAGACCATCCATATCGCGGCCTACGCCCTGCTGCTTGAAACCATCGGCATGCCGGAGAGCGAATTTGGCGCGTTCATGGAATACCAGGCCATGCGCGACAAGCACGACTTCATGCAGAAGTTCGGCGTCGAGACCAATGCCGATATCGCCCGGACGCTGGCGATGTTCGGCGGCTTCACCGAGGGGCTGCAGTTGTTCGCGTCGTTCGCTATGCTGATGAACTTCCCGCGCTTCAACAAGATGAAGGGCATGGGCCAGATCGTCTCGTGGTCGATCCGCGACGAGAGCCTGCACTGCGAAGGCATCATCAAGCTGTACCACGCCTTCAACGCCGAGACCGGCTGCGTGACCAAGGCCGTGGCCGACGACATCGTCGACTGCTGCAAGACCGTGGTGACGATGGAAGATAGTTTCATCGACCTGGCCTTCGAGGCCGGCGAGATCCAGGGCATGACGCCCGAGGACATCAAGAAATACATCCGGTTCATCGCCGACTGGCGCCTGCGCCAGCTGCACCTGCCGGAGGTCTACGGTATCAAGGAAAACCCGCTGCCGTGGCTGCAGTCGCTGCTGTCGGGCGTGGAGCACGCCAACTTCTTCGAGGCCCGATCGACGGAATATTCCAAGGCCGCCACCACGGGCCAATGGCACGGCGCGGAGGGCGTGTGGTCGAGCTTCGACAACATGCTCAACAAGCGCTCCGAGAACACCCTGCCGGCTGAATAAGAGCAGGGGTATATTGGGGATACATGCCGCCGCCCTCGCAAGGGGGCGGCGCTTCTTTGTCTGGAGTATGGGTCATGCGGATTGCGGTCATCGGACCGGGCGCGGTGGGCGGCGTGATCGCCGCCTGGCTGGCCCAGAACCCGGCGCTGGACGTCGAGGTCTGCGCCCGCACACCCTTCGACCGGCTGGAGGTCGAGACCCCCGGCGGGTCGCTGGTCGCCACGCCGCGCGTGCTGACGGCGCCGGACCAGGCCGACCCGGTGGACTGGGCGATCGTCACCACCAAGACCTATGACGCCGTCGCCACCGGGGCCTGGCTGGCGCGGCTGGTGGGGCCCGAAACCCGCGTGGCGGTGCTGCAGAACGGCGTCGAGCATGTCGAGCGGTTCACGCCCTATGTTCCGGCCGAGCGGATCACCCCGGCTGTGGTCGATATCCCGGCCGAGCGGTCGGCCCCCGGCCGCGTGCGTCAACGCCGCGACGGTACGATCCTGGTTCCGTCCGGGGCGGCGGGAGAGGCCTTCGTCGCCCTGTTCGCCCATACGCCGATCGGGGTTTCGGTGACCGACGACTTCAGGACCGCCGCCTGGAAGAAGCTGGCTTTGAACTGCGCCGGGGCGGTCAACGCCCTGACCCTAATGCCGTCGGGCGTGGCGGCGCGCGAGCCGATTGCCCAGATCATGCGGGCCTTGGTGGCCGAGTGCGTGGCGGTGGGCCGGGCCGAGGGCGCGGTGTTGCCGGGCGACCTTGGCGACACCGTGGTCGCCGGCTATCGCTCAGGGCCGGCTGACGGGATCAATTCCCTGCACGCCGACCGGGCGGCCGGTCGACCGATGGAGCTGGACGCCCGCAATGGTGTCATCATGCGGCTCGGCGCGAAGCATGGGATCGCCACGCCGGTCAATGCGATGGTGGTGGCGCTGATCGAGGCGGCTGCGGGGTAGGCACGGGGACATGCCCTTTGGGCGTGTCCCCAACCGAGGCCGCGAGGCGGGGACACGCACAGGTGCATGTCCCCGTCCAACGCTAAGGCCGGTCCTTTTTCGGCAGGGCCGCGATTTCCTCGGGGGTCAGGCGGGTGATGGCCTTGGCCATGATCGGCATGGACATGAAGCCGTCCGAGACCCGCAGGTCCAGGTCGATCGGCCGGCACACCTGGTCGCTGCCGCGCACCACCGAGACCAGGTGCACGCCCGGCGAGGTCAACTGGTTGGTGCCGTGCGCCAGGTCCACGCGATAGACGTCGCGGTGGCGGACCTTCAGATAGAGGGTGTCCTTGTTGGGCGCGCTCCAGCCGTCCCAATCAGACAGGGCGAAGCACGACCGCGCCGGCCTTGGCTTGGCGGTCGGATCGGCCAGGGCGGGCGCCGAGACGGCCAGAAGCGCCATCGTCAGCAGACTGGCCCGGAGCAGGCCAAATCTCGGTTGGGTCGTGGCGTTCATGACCATCTTCCTTGTGAAGCGTCCTTCGGGCGAGAGATTGGGCCTCTCCCCCTCGAAGTCAATCTGACGCCTAGAGCAAGCCGCGCGATGTAGGAATCGCACGGCTTGCTCTAGACTTTTGTTTTCGCATCGCTTTTGCGGAAAACCGGTGGCCACTTTTCCGCGCGATGCTCTAGGCCTTGACGGCGGCGGCCTCGTTTGGCTCCGGATCGTCGAGTTCGCCCTCCCACTTGGCGACCACGGCGGCGGCGACGGAGTTGCCGACGACGTTGGTGGCGCTGCGGCCCATGTCCAGCAAGTGGTCCACCCCGAGGACGAGCGCGATCCAAGATTCGGGCAGGCCGAAATAGGTCAGGGTGGCCATGATCACCACAAGCGAGGCGCGGGGCACGCCGGCTATGCCCTTCGAGGTCACCATCAAGAGCAGCAGCATGAAGATCTGCTGCTGGACCGTCAGGTGCACGCCATGGGCCTGCAGGATGAACACCGTGGCGAAGGTGCAATAGAGCATCGAGCCGTCGAGATTGAACGAATAGCCCAAGGGTAGGACGAACGAGACGATGCGGCGGCGAATGCCGAGCTTGGGCAGGGCGTCGAGAATGCGGGGATAGGCCGCTTCCGACGAGGCGGTCGAGAAGGCCAGCAGGGCCGGCTCGCGGATCGCGCCGAACAGCGGGATCACCCGCTTGCCCAGCACGGCCCAGCCGGCGATGAACAGCAGCACCCACAGCGTGCCCATGGTGGCGTAGAAGCCCAGCACGAACTTGCCATAGACGGCCAACATCGAGATGCCCTGGGCGGCGATGGTCGAGGCCAGGGCGCAGAAGATCGCCAGCGGGGCCAGCTTCATCACAAAGCCGGTGACCTTTAGCATCACCTGGGCGCCCTGCTCGGCGAGCTCCAGAATGTGCGGCGCCTTTTTGTCCAGCGAGGCGACGGCCGTGCCGACGAACAGGCTGAACACCACGATCTGCAGGATCTCGTTCTTGGCCATGGCGTCGAAGATCGAGGCCGGCACCAGGTGGGTCAGGAAGCCCTGCAGGGTGAAGCTCTCGGTCGAGGCGGCCGGCGCGTTGGCGGCGGTGGTGACCTCGGCCAGGTTCAGGCCCGCGCCCGGGTGCAACAGGTGGACCATGCCCAGGCCCAGCAGCAGCGACACGGCCGAGGCGGTGATGAACCAGCCCATGGTCTTGGCGCCGATCCGGCCCACGGCGGCGGCGTCTTCCATGTGGGCGATGCCGGCGACCAGGGTCGTCAGGACCAACGGCGCGATGATCATCTTGATCAGCCGCAGGAACAGGTCGGTCCCCATCTTGAACCACTTGACCGCTTCGGCGGTCTGGGCTGCGTCGAGATATTGATTGCAGGCCCAGCCCACGGCTACGCCGAGAACCATGGAGGCGATAATCAGATAGGCGAAACGTTTGTTCATGGGCTCCCCCGTCGAGCGCGCGACGCCCGAACGTTCAGTCGGCGGCCTGGAGCGAAAGGATGGGGGCAAGCGCTTTCGCCCACGCCGGCCGCACCGGTCATTGCAACCCTTGTGGCCGACGAAAACGCCTTCGTCCATGCCCGCCAAGGGCGTCGTGCGCCCGCCGCCGCCGCTTGGTCTGGAAAATGCCTTGGAACGTTGATATAGGACGTCATGTCAAACCAAGAAAAAGCAATCGCCGTCGTTGAGCAGCTCAACGCAGAATACGAACGCGCCGTCGACGCCCTGCGGACCGCGCTACGCGCCTATCTCGAAACCGGAGCCCGCCCCGATCCGCAGACGCGGTTCGACGGTACGTTCGCCTATCCGGAACTTCGCCTGGTCTACGCCCCCGAGGCTTTGCCGCCCAAGCTGGCGCGCTCCTATGCCCGGGTCAGCCGGCCCGGCGTGTACGCCACCACGGTGACCAAGCCCAACCAGTTCAAGGACTATCTGGTCGAGCAGCTGACCCTGCTGTTGCAGGACTTCGATGTCGAGATCGAGATCGGCCGCTCCGAGCAGGAGATCCCCTATCCCTACGTGCTGGACTCCACGATCGACCTGAACCAGGCCGACGTGCGCAGCGAGGACATCGCCCGGTTTTTCCCGACCACGGATCTCGCCTTCATCGGCGACGAGATCGCCGACGGGGTGTGGAACCCGGCGATGGACGAGACCCGGCCGCTGGCCCTGTTCGACGGCCTGCGGACCGACTTCTCGCTGGCCCGCCTGCGGCACTATACCGGCGCTCCGGCCGAGCATGTGCAGCAGTTCATCCTGTTCACCAACTACCACCGCTATGTCGACGAGTTCGTGCGCTGGGGCATCGAGCAGTTGGGCCAGGAGGGCACGCGTTTCGAGGCGATGTCGTGCTCGGGCGGACTGACGATCACCGCCAACACCGTCAATCCCGAACTGGCGGTGGCAGAGTCGACCTGGCGCAAGCACCAGATGCCGGCCTATCACTTGATGGCTCCGGGCGGGACCGGCATCACCCTGGTCAATATCGGCGTCGGACCGTCCAACGCCAAGACCATCTGCGACCACCTGGCCGTGCTGCGGCCCCAGGCCTGGCTGATGATCGGCCACTGCGGCGGCCTGCGCGACACCCAGACCATCGGCGACTATGTGCTGGCCCACGCCTATCTGCGCGACGACCACGTGCTGGACGCCGTCCTGCCGCCGGAGATCCCGGTGCCGTCGATCGCCGAGGTCCAGCGCGCCCTCTATGACGCCGCCAAGGCGATCAGCGGCGACTCGGGTGATCAGCTGAAGAAGCGCCTGCGCACCGGCACTGTGGTCACCACCGACGACCGCAACTGGGAACTGCGCCACAGCCTCTCGGCCCTGCGCTTCAACCAGAGCCGGGCCGTGGCCATCGACATGGAGTCGGCCACCATCGCCGCTCAGGGCTACCGTTTCCGGGTGCCATACGGGACGCTGCTGTGCGTGTCGGACAAGCCGCTGCACGGCGAGATCAAGCTGCCCGGCCAGGCCAACGCGTTCTACGAGCGGGCCATCAGCCAGCACCTGCAGATCGGCATCCTAACCTGCAAGCTGTTGTTGGAAGAGGGGCCGAACCTGCATTCGCGCAAGCTCCGGGCGTTCGATGAGCCGCCGTTTCGGTGATGGGGTAGAGGCGAGTGGCTCACCCTCTTGCCCCCACCTGACCGCTTCGCGGTCTGTCCGCCCCATAGGGGGCGGAGCCTCGCGCAAGGCGACGTAGTCGCCTGGAGGGGGCAAGTGCGCCGCCGCGCTATTCCCCCAAAAATCCCACCACGGCCTCCGCCAGCGCCGGCTCCATCACCGCGCTCAGGTGATCGCCCGGAACCCGCACCGTGCGCGCGTCCAGCATCATCGCCGCCAGCCCCTCGGCCGAGCCGTTGTCGTCGCGCGCTCCCGCCACCACCAGGGTCGGAACCTCGATCGCGGCGATCGCCTCGGCCGAGGTTGCGACGAACGACGCCAGCACGCCCAGCATGGCCTCGGGCTTCAGCCCGCCGGCCGCCATCATCGCCTGCACCCGGCGGCCGGCCCGTGGGTCCTGGGCCAACTCACCGTGGCGGATGCTGTCTTCGAACATCGCCGCCCGCGCGCCGGCGGCCACCAGCCCACTGTCGCCCATGCCGCCCAGGACCAGCCTCCTCGGCCGCGCCCCGCGCGCCAGCATCCGCACCGCCGTCCGCGCGCCCAGCGAATAGCCGACCAAGTCGTAGTCGGTCAGGTGCAGGTGGGCGATCAGCGCCTCCTGGTCGCGGGCCAGCACGTCGCCGGGCCAGGCGGCCGGATCGGTGGGGGCGTCCGAGCGGCCGTGGCCGCGCAGGTCCGGGGCGATCACCTTGCGGCCGGCGGCGGCGATGGCGGCGGCGATGCCCGGCAGGAACCAGTTGCTCTCGGCGCTGGCCAGGAAACCGTGCAGCAGCAAGGTCGGCCAGCCTTCCCCGAGCGTGCGATAGCCGATGGAAACGCCGTCGAAACTCTGGAAGCGGTGGAGGTCGGTCATGCGGGCAGCTTAGCCCGCCCCATCCCGCCGTCCAGTGTCTCGCTTTCGGCACCTCCAGGCGCTAACACACCGCCATGACCCGTCACATCCCCCTGCAAGGCATCGAGAACTTCCGCGATTTCGGCGACTACGCCGCAGGCGTGGGCCGGCTGAAAAAGGGCTTGCTGTTCCGCGCCGCCCACCAGGCGGAGGCCACCGACGACGACCTCGCGGCCGTGGCCGGCCTGGAGATCACCACCATCGTCGATCTGCGCCGCCCCAACGAGCGCAAGCGCGACCCCTCGCGGCGCTGGGACGGTTTCACCGCCCAGGTGATCGACAACGACCTGGGCGTGACGGGCGAAGATCCGTGGCACACCTTCCTGCGCGGCTCGGACCTGTCGGCCGGCTCGATCCGCGACTATCTGGTCGAATATTATCGTCGCGCGCCGTTCAAGGAACGCCACCTGGACCTGTTCCAGCGCTATTTCCAGGCCTTGGCCGCCGCGCGTGGCCCGGTGCTGATCCACTGCGCGGCCGGCAAGGACCGCACCGGCCTGCTCGCCGCCCTGACCCATCACGTGGCCGGGGTGTCCGACGACGACGTCATCGACGACTATCTGCTGACCAACAACGAGGAGCGCTTCGTCCGCCGAGGTCCGAAGTTCGCCGCCATCCTCGAGGAGGCCACCGGCCGGCGTCCGTCCGACGCGGCGATCCGCACCGCCATGGGCGTCGAAGCCGACTATCTGGCCACGGCCATAGCGGAGATGAAGGCGCAATACGGTTCGATCGACGGCTATCTGGAACAGGCGCTCGGGCTCGACGCGGCGGGCCGCGAGGCCGTGCGGGCGCATATTCTGCTGTAGCGACAACGAAGGTGACAAACGCGCGTTTAACCGCCACGCTTCCGTCAAGTCGCCGCGCAAGAGGGTGACCGCTTCGACGAGGGTGTGATACCGCATGAGTGAGTTCTCGGCCGCCGCTGCGGTCCCCTCGGAAGGCGATCCGGTCGCGCCGCCGAACACCAAGCTGTCGCGCGGCGCCCTGGCCTGGATCCTCCAGCAGGGAGCGCGGGACCCCTATGTGATCCTGATCACCATCTACATCTTCTCGCCCTACTTCTCGCGGGTGCTGGTCGGCGATCCTGTCAAGGGCCAGGCCCTGGTGGCCAATATCTCGACGATCTATGGCTTGCTGACCGCCCTGACCTGCCCGTTCCTGGGGGCGATGATCGAGCAATATGGGCCGCGCAAGCCGATGCTGGGTGTCGTGCTGGCGGTGATGGTCCCGATGCTCTGCGCCCTGTGGTGGGCCATGCCGACCGGTGGCCTGCCGCTGATGGTCATCAGCGCCGTCCTGGTGGTGCTGGGGGTGGTCTATAATTGGGGCGATGTGCTGAGCAATTCGCTGCTGGGCCGGGCCGCCGCCGGGATCCCCGGTCGCGCCGCCCTGATCTCGGGCCTCGGTTACGCCATGGCCAACGGCCTGTCGGTGGCGCTGCTGGTGTTCATGCTGTGGGGCATGGTGCTGCCGGGCCAGGTGGACTGGCCGGGCGTGCCGCACGCGCCGCTGTTCGGGCTTGACCCCGCCAAGAACGAGCCCAGCCGGATCTCCGGCCCGATGGCGGCGGCGGTGATGCTGCTGGGCGCCATCCCGTTCTTCCTGTGGACCCCCGACGCCGCCCGCACCGGCCGCAGCTGGACGGGCAGCATGAAGGCCGGCGTCGCCCTGCTGCGCGACACCTTCGGCAATCTGAAGGGCCACAAGGACATCGCCACCTATCTGGGCGGGCGGATGCTCTATTGCGACGGCATGACCGCACTGCTGATCTTCGGCGGGCTGTTCGCGGCGGGCCTGATGCGCTGGGGCGCGCTTGAGATGCTGGCCTACGGCATCTCGCTGAGCGTCTTCGCGGTGCTGGGCGGGCTGATCGCGCCGTGGCTGGACCGCACGCTCGGGCCGCGCAAGGCGGTGCAGGTCGAGATCGCCGGGGCCCTGATCATGCTGATCGCCACCCTCGGCATGGGGCGCGAAAAGATCCTGTTCTTCTGGACCTATGACCCGGCCGCCCATGCGCCGATCTGGAACGGACCATTCTTCCGCACCGCGCCGGAGCTGATATATCTGGCCCTGGGCCTGATGATCGCGGTGTTCGTCACCGCCCAATACGCCTCGAGCCGCACCTTGCTGATCCGCCTGTGCCCGCCCGACAAGACCGCCGCCTTTTTCGGCCTCTATGCCCTGTCGGGTACGGCCACGGCCTGGCTGGGCTCGCTGCTGGTCGCCCTGGTCACGGCGATCTTCCACAGCCAAGTGGCCGGCTTCCTGCCGATCGCCGTCCTGCTGCTGCTGGGTTTCCTGGTGCTGTTCCTGGTCAAGGGCGGCGAGCGGGAGGCGTGAGGGATTAGGTCTTGCCCGTCTCCCCGGCGCAGGCCGGGGCCCACATGAAAGGCGCTTGAGGCTGACGCCAAGAGCTCTGAGCGTCTCCAATCCTCCACACCGCCTGGGATCTGGGTCCAGACCGTCGTCGGGAAGACGAAAGCGGTGGCGGGGCTCGACCGAAGCCGTGCTTCCGCGCTGCCCCATGGCGTCGAACGCCGAGCGGCGGTATCACCCGCCGATGCGGCATGTCGTCCTTATCAGCGCTCCCTGGCGCGACCCGGTCTGGGCTGCGGCCCCGTGGCGCGACGAGCCCTTCGCCGGCGCGATGATCTCGGGCGGCCAGGGCGGGCGCTGGTCCTATCTGCTGCGCGATCCGGACGCCACGCTGGTGCTGGCGGGGGATGATCCGCGCGACCCGTTCACGGCCCTGGCCGAGCTGATCGGTCCGCCCCAGGCGGTGGAGCCCGACGGCCCGCCGTTCCAGGGCGGCGTTGTCGGCCTGGCCAGCTACGAACTGGGCGACCGGGTCGAGCCCCTGGGCTTGAAGCGCACCGGCTGGCCCGACCTGGCCTGCGCCCGCTATCCGGCCCTGCTGGCCTTCGACCACCTGCAGCGGCGGGTGCTGGCGATCGGCCGGGGCGGCTCGCACGGCTTCGCCCGCGCCAAGGCCGAGGCGGCCCTGGGCTGGCTTGAAGCGCCGACGCCGGCTGAGCACGACGGCCCGCTGTGCGAGGCCCTGATCGAGAGCGACGGCGCGGCCTATGAGACGGCGGTGGCCCAGGTGGTCGAGCGCATCCACGGCGGGGAAATCTTCCAGGCCAATATCGCCCGCGTCTGGACCGGGCGGCTGGCGACGGGCGCAAATCCCTATGACCTGTTCACCCAGCTGCGATCAGTCAGCCCCGCGCCGTTCTCGGCCTATCTGCGTTTGCCGGGCCGGGCCATGGTCTCCAACTCGCCGGAGCGTTTCCTGAAGGTGAACGCCAGGGACGGCGGCGGCGATCTGACCATCGAGACTCGGCCGATCAAGGGCACCCGGCCGCGCGGCGCCGACCAGGCCGAGGACGCGCGACTGATCGCCGAGCTGTCGGCCAGCGCCAAGGATCGGGCCGAGAACCTGATGATCGTCGACCTGATGCGCAACGACCTGGCGCGGGTCAGCCCGCCCGGCAGCGTCGCCGTGCCGGAGCTGTTCAAGGTCGAGACCTTCGCCAATGTCCACCACCTGGTCTCGACGGTGACCGGCAAGCTGGCGACCGGATTGACCGCCGCCGACCTGCTGCGCGCGGCCTTTCCGCCGGGTTCGATCACCGGCGCGCCCAAGGTCCAGGCCATGCGCGTTATTTCAGAGCTGGAGGCCCCCCGCGGCCCCTATTGCGGCTCGCTGTTCTGGGCGGGTGTCGATGGCGCCTTCGAGTCCAGCGTGCTGATCCGCACCGTCGGGCTGGAGCAGGACGCCCTTGGAGAAGGAGGTGAGGGCTGGAGCTTCGAGGCGCGCGCCGGGGCCGGCATCGTCGCCGACAGCGATCCCCACGCCGAACGCCTGGAGACCGAGGCCAAGTTCGCCGCCCTGCGTCGCGCCTTGCTGGAGGAGCCCCGTCGATGATCCCGCCTCCTCCTGTGCCTGGCGATGACCGTGGCCTGCTGCTGGGCGACGGTCTGTTCGAGACCCTGCTGTGGCTCGACGGCGAGCTGCGCTGCCTCGACGCCCACCTCGACCGCTTGGCCACCGGTTGCGAGACCCTGGGCTTGCCGCCGCTGGACCGCGACGAGGCCGCGCGCCTGTGCCGGGCCGCGCCGGGGCAAGCGGGCGTCGAGACCGGCCGGGCCGCCGTGCGCCTGACCCTGACCGCCGGTTCCGGCGGTCGCGGCCTGGACCGCCCGGACGCGCCGGAGATCCGCCTGGTCGCCCGCGCCGCCGCGACGCAGCCGGTCTCGACGCCGGCGGCGCTGATCCTGGCCAAGACCCGCCGCAACGAGGGCTCGCCCGCCTCGCGGCTGAAGACCCTGTCCTATCTCGACAACGTGCTGGCCCGGGCCGAGGCGCGGGCGGCGGGGGTCGACGAGGCGGTGATGCTCAACAATCGCGGCGACCTGGCCTGCGCCTCGGCCGCCAACCTGTTCTGGATCACCGGCGGCAAGCTATTCACCCCCGCCCTGAGCTGCGGCGTGCTGAACGGGATCACGCGGGCCCGCGTGCTGAACCAGGCCGCCGCCCTGGGCGTCGAGACGGCGGTGGTCGCCGCCAGCGCCGAGGTCCTGGAAGACGCCGAAGCGGCCTTCCTCACCAACAGCCTGATCGGCGTCCGGCCGGTCAGCCGCTTCGAGGGCCGTCTCTACGCCCCGCACGATCTGGTCACGCGGCTGCGGGCTGGGGTCTAGAGCATTTCCCGACCTGACTGCGTCATGCCGTGGGCTCTAATCTTCTGTTTTGACACGTTTTTCTTCACGCGAACCGGAACCACTTCGCTCGAAAAATGCTCTAGCTCTTGACGCGAACGACGCTCGCCGACAGCCTGGGCCGCAAATAGAAGGTCCGGCGGAAGGTGATGGTGTCGGGCGACACCAGCTTGATGGGCGAGTCGTAGTCGTAGCTGGACTTGCTCATGATGACGCTCTGATTGGCCGGCAGCACGCTGTCGGGAATATCGGTGAGCACCGTGCCCTTGGTCGGGCAGTTTACCGGGGCGTTGTAAGGCTCTGACCAGTCCACGGTGTCCTTGCCCTTGGTGTCGGACAGGACGCTGACCAGGCACATGCGCAGCGAGGTTGACGGAAACGGAGCTATCAGCACGCCGCCGACCTTGAAGACGTCGGTGCGCCGCGCGTCGGTCAGTTGGGTGTCGCGCGCCACGATGTCGCCGATCGACGATGCGACGAGGATGAGGCGACGCTGGGCCAGCATCGCCTCGGTCAGTTCGGCCATGCCGCAATAGAACAGCAGCAGCACGGGCGCGATGAAGGCGAACTCCACCGCCGAGGCGCCGCGACGGTCACGCCAGAAGGCGGTGAGGTTGGGGCGAGCGCGGGGCCGGGACGGGGGCTGGTTCACTACGGGCATTTGACGCTCGCGGCTGGGGTGTCCGAATAGGGCTCGTTGGTGAAGACCGCCGAATAGGTCACCATGCGATCGCCAGGATCGCCGGCTACGGCGTCTTGCAGCAGAGGGGTCATGATCGGCCATTTGTAATAGGCGCGCACCAGCACGATCGAGCCGGGGCCGCCCGGATCCCAGCAGGTCTTGGCCAGGTTGGGCGCCGTGGCGGCGCCCGTGGCGCCGAAGGACGGCAGGGCGCGAACATCCACGTGGAGCGCCGAGGCGCAGCCCGAGCCGAGCCACGACATCTGCTCGCAAACCTGCGCCTTGAAGGTCGCGGCGGTGCCGCCGGTGGACTGAAGTTCCCCGGTCCGGATCGTGCGGTCCATGTTGCTGAGGCCGGCTTCCAGGGTCAGGGACACCATGAAGGTGACGCCCAGTTCCAGGATGGCGAACACCAGCACCAGGAAAGGAATGGACACAAAGGCGAACTCGACCGCTGTCGCGCCGTCATGAGCCCGCGCGAAGCGGCGCAGCAGGCCCTTGGGGGCGCGCGGGGCAGGGCGGCTTTTTCGGTCGTGATCGGCCATGATGGCGTCCGCGTCAGCGCCTTCTCATCAAGAGAGGCGCGACACTCTAGGCTCGGCGTCCCTAATCACTGGTTTAGGGACCTGAAAAGGTTTCAAGCGCGCCCGCGCGTGTATCCTTACGGGTGAGCGGGGGCGGGGGCGGCGGCGGCGGCGCCCAACTTGGAGCAGCGGTCGCCGCAGGCATAGATCGACGCCACCACGCCGCGCTGGACGATGACGGCCTCGCTGGAGGCTTCGGTGACCATCACCTGGCGGTCGGCAAGGGTGTGGCCGCCGGCGTCGAAAGCCAGGAGGGTGGTCGCGCCCGGCTTCTTGCCCATCACCACCAAGGTGCGGTCGTTGACCAAGCTGACATCGGCCACCTGGGGATCGCCGACCACGATGTCGCGCACCGGACCCGACAGGGTGATGCGGACGGCCTCGCCGTCGCCGATCGACAAGGTTCGGGATTGTCCGGCCAGGGGCTGGGCGCTGGCGACGCCCGCCAGCAGGCTGAGACAGACGCAAAAGGCGAGGGGTAGGCGGCGCATGGTCATTCTTTCCAGGATGGTGCGATCTCTAAAATGGTCCGGAATGGTCAATAAAGACCTAAGAACAGTACTTCCGTAATCTTCCCGATATTCCAGAAACCGTTGCCGGATAAGGAGTTTTCGCCCTCGCGGATATCGTATAGTTAAGAGTTGATAATGGTAAACCTAAATAAACCATCAGAAATATCTGGGAAACTATCTGATGTTTACTGACTATTAAGCGGGGTGCGGCAAATTGATCGTGTTTTCAGGGGTTAGCAAGTCGACACGGCTTGGAGAGCCCAGATCCTTACTGACCAGGAGAGCCACCATGTCGAAGTTTGTCACCCGCTTTGTCGCCGATGAATCCGGCGCGACCGCCATCGAATACGGCCTGATCGTTGCTCTGATCGCCGTCGTCATCGCCAGCGTCGTCACCTCGCTCGGCGGCACCCTGAAGGCCACCTTCACCAAGATGAACACCACGGTGACCACGGCTAACGCCGCGAAGTAAGACGCGCCTCTCGAAAAAAGAGGGCCTCGGCGGAAACGCCGGGGCCCTTTTTTCATGTCCGCGACCCAGGTCGGCGGCCACCTCGCCCGACGAAAGCGTGGGGCGGAAACCATTGCTTCACGGGATCGGGGCAGATTGTCGTTTGATCGAGCGTTCCAGAACACCGGATGACACAGGCCGCCGCCATGCAAACCTTCCAGTTCGCCCTGTTGCTGATCTTTCCCGCCCTGGTCGTCGTGGCCGCGCTGAAGGATGCCACCAGCTTCACCATTCCCAACTGGATTTCGCTGGCCCTGATCGTGGCCTTCGCGCCGGCGGCGTTCGCCAGCGGCGCGTCCCTGGCGACTATCGGCCTGTGCGCGGCGGCGGGAGTCGCGGCGCTGGCGGCCGGCATGGGAATGTTCGCGGCCGGCTGGATCGGCGGCGGCGACGCCAAGCTGTTCGCGGCCGCCACCCTGTGGCTGGGCTGGCCTGCAGCGCTGCCCTTCATGCTGATCACCGGCATGGCCGGCGGGGTGCTGACCCTGGGCCTGCTGAGCCTGCGCTCGGGCTGGTTCGAACCGGTGCTGGCCGGCAGCCCGCCCTGGGTGCGCAAGCTGGGCGCGCAGGGCGGCGACATTCCCTATGGCGTGGCCATAGCGGTGGGCGCCCTGGTGACCTTCCCTCAGGGCGCGCTTGCCCAGGCCGTGGGCGCAGGATGATCCGACGGCCAGATCCGCCCCGCGTCAGCCTGTCGCGCCGCCCATCGGGCCTTTCGACCCTCCCCCTTTAGTCGCTGTTAACCATGGCCGCGCGAGCATGGAGCGTGGCCAGAAAGGCCGTTCGACGATTCGTGCGTGATCGCCTGAAGGCGGCTCGCCCCGACCTGTACCCCCGTCGCCAGAGCCGCCTCGCATGAATCCTCTTCGCGTCATGATCGTTCTGATCGCCGCCGTGTCGGCCATCGGCCTGGCTGTGGTCCTGCAGAAGGCGATGGGCGGCAAGAAGGACGTCGCGCCCGTGGCCCAGGCCGCGCCGACGCTGGACCGCGCCATGACCCAGGTGCTGGTGGCCAAGCGCGACCTGGCGATCGGTGACCGCCTGACCGCCGCCGACGTCACCTGGCAGGCCTGGCCGACCGGAGCCATCAACGCCGCCTTCATCACCAACGGCGCGGCCCCGCCGCCCGTGACCAAGGTTTCCGACAAGGCCGCCAAGGCCATGGACACCGTGGCCCAGGGCATGATCGGCGGCGTCACGCCCGAAAAGGCCATCGAGGGCGCGATCGTGCGCGACCCGATCCTGGCCGGCGAACCCATCACCCCCCGCAAGATCGTGCGCGGCGGCGAAGGCGGCTACCTCTCGGTGGTCCTGTCGCCCGGCAAGCGGGCCATGTCGGTGCCGATCACCTCCGAGACCGCGGTCGCCGGCTTTGTCCTGCCGGGCGACCGGGTGGACGTCCTGCAGATCCGCGACGCCCGCAGCACGGGCGAGGGCGGCGCCAGCGGCAAGCAGACGATCGCCGAAACCGTCCTCCAGAACGTCCGCGTGCTCGCCCTCGACCAGAGCACGACGGCCGAGAAGGACGCCAAGACCATCGTGGCCTCCACCGCCACCCTCGAGGTCGGCCCGTTCGACGCCGAGGCCCTGACCAAGGCCAAGGCCGCCGGTCCAGTCACCCTGGTCCTGCGCGCCTATACCGACCTGGGCGGTCCCTCCGGGATCGCCGCCCGCTCCGAAGAGTCGAACGTCGTCCGCATCAATCGCGGCGGCGAGACCTCCAACATCTCGGTCCGCCCATGATCCGCCGGTTCCTCTCCGCCTCCCTCGTCGCCGCCCTGGCCCTGGGGCCGGTGACCGGGGCCCTGGCCGACGGCCCGGTGGGCGGCACCCACACCTACCGGACTACCGCCCGCGCCGCGCCGTCGGCTCCGATCATGACGCCGCCCGCTGACCGGGTGCTGCGCATCGACCTCACCGCCGGACCAGGCAGCCAGAACCTGACCTTGCCCCGGGGCAAGTCGGCGATCGTCGAACTGCCGGTCGATGTGCGCGACATGCTGGTGACCAATCCGCTGGTGGCCGACGCCGTGCTGCGCAGCCCGCGCCGCATCTATGTGCTGGGCATGACCGAGGGCACGACCGACGCGGTATTCTTCGACGCCGCCGGCCGCCGGATCCTGGCGCTGAACATCACCATCAGCCAGGACGCCGGCGCGCTCGAAGCCACCTTGCGCCGCGTGCTGCCCGCCGCCGACATCCGCGTCGAGCCGATCCGCGACAGCGTGATCCTGACCGGCATGGTCGCCAACGCCAGCGAGGCGAGCATGGCCTCGCAGATCGCGACCCAGTTCGTGGCCAAGCCCGAAAACGTGCTGAACATGCTGACCATCGCCGGCAAGGACCAGGTGATGCTCAAGGTCCGCATCGTCGAGGTGCAGCGCAACATCATCAAGCAGCTGGGTTTCAACGCCAACGCCGTGCTGGGTCAGCTGGGCGAGGCGCAATACGGGTTCGGCTTCAGCCCGACCTATGGTGTCAACGGTTCGCTGCTTGGCGGGCTGACCGGCGGCTACAAGCTGGACACCACTAAACAGCCCTTGGCCTCGTCTCCAGCCGGTTGCGACAGCAGCATCGTGCGTGACCGCACCAACGCCGCCAACTGTGTCGGCATTGGTCGAGCCGGTAGCCCGGGCCTGAATTCGGGGACCGGCATGCTGCAGGCCTTCGAGCGTGTCGGCCTGGTGCGCACCCTGGCCGAGCCAAACCTGACCGTGGTGTCGGGCGAGGCCGGCAAGTTCCTGGTTGGCGGCGAGTTTCCGGTGCCGACCGGTCAGGACAGCTCGGGCAAGGTCTCCATCGAATTCAAGCCCTACGGCGTGGGCCTGGGCTACACGCCCATCGTGATGTCGAGCGGCCGCATCTCGCTGAAACTATCCACCGAGGTTTCGGAACTGAGCAGCCTGGGGGCTTTCACCCTGGCCTCTTCCACCGCCGGCGCGGCCCTGGTCGTACCGGGCCTGACCGTGCGCCGGGCCGAGACCACGGTCGAGCTGCCCTCGGGCGGTTCGCTGATGATCGCCGGACTGCTGCAGCAACAGACCAAGCAGAACATCGACGCCCTGCCCGGCATGACCAGCCTGCCGATCCTCGGCTCGTTGTTCCGGTCGCGCGACTATCTCGACGGCGAGACCGAGCTGGTGATCATCATCACCCCCTACATCGTCGACCCGACCAAGCCCCAGAACCTGCAGACCCCGGCCGACGGCCTGCAGACGGCGAGCGACATGAGCACGGTCCTGCTGGGCCGGCTCAACAAGGTGGTCAAGGCGCCGGCCGGCGCCAATGCGGGGCGCGCCTATCAGGGCCCCGTCGGCTATGTGATCGAGTGAGAACGCGGACATGACGCGACCCCATCTTCATCGGCTAACGCCTCCGACGCTCGGCAAGCTCGCCGCGACTGGCCTGGTCCTGGCGCTGCTGAGCGCCTGCGCCGCGCCGGGCGACAAGCCTGACCTGGCGCAGGCCCCGCGCACCGACACCGAGCAGTGGGCCAGCCGCGTGCAGGTCGATTCCCGGCCCGACGAGGTGCTGTTGGTCCCTCACGCCGACGGCCTGTCGCCCAACCAGGCCCTGGCCGTCGATGGACTGTTGGCCCGCTGGCGCGAGGCCGAGGGCCGCGAAATCGTGGTCAGCGCCCCGGTGGGCGGTCCAGACTCTGGCGTCGCCGGCAACATGGCCTTCGCCGCTCGCCAGCGGCTGGTGGCGATGGGCGCCCCCGCGACTGCGGTGCGTATCGTCGGCTACGACGCCGGCGCGACGCCAGGCGCGCCGCTGAAGGTCGGGTTCCTGCGCTATCACGCCTCGGTTCCGCAATGCGGCGAATGGAACAACGTCACCGCCACCAAGGACAACAAGCCCTACGAGAACTTCGGCTGCGCCGTGACAGCCAACATGGCGGCCCAGTTGGCCAATCCCGAGGACCTGCTGCGGCCGCGCGACAGCACGCCGGCCAGCGCCCAGCGCCGGGACGACGTGTTCGGCAAGTATCGCAAGGGCGAGGTCACCTCGTCGGCCAAGGACGACCAGGCCACCGGCGTCGTTTCGAAAGCGGTCAACTGATGACCTCGCGCGACGATCCTTTCGACCTGGGCTTCGAGGCCGACGACGAGTTCGCCGCGCCGGGCGCCGACCCCTGGCGCGTCGCGCCGGCCCCGCGTTCGACCAGCGACGACCCGTTCGCCGACTTCCCGCCAGCCCGCCCTGGCACAAGCGCGAGCGCGAGCGAGCCCGCGGCCTCGCCGTTCCTCGACCTGCCGCCGCCCGCCGCGCCCAACACGCCCGCCGCCCCGGCGGCGTCGCCCGTCGCCCTCGCCGAGCCGATCGCGGAGTCCAGCCCACCGCCGATCGCCCCCCCGGCCATGCCCACGCCCGCGCCGTCCCTGACCGCCCGCGATCTGGCCCACGAGGTCGTCGCCGTGACCGAGGCCGACATGGGCGAGGCGGCCGTGCCGCGCATCACCATCCACGCCTTCTGCGCCCGCCCCGAGACCGCCGCCCTGGTGGAGGCCGCCTCGGCCGACCGCCGCATGGCTCGCGCCTCGACCATCGCCCATCCCGGCGGACTGGAAGCGGCCGTCGACTATTATCAGAACCAGTCCACGCCCTCGCTGGTGCTGGTCGAGAGCCTGGACGCCGCGCCACGCATGCTGGCCCTGCTCGACGGCCTGGCCCAGGTTTGCGACCCGGGCACCAAGGTCGTGGTGATCGGCCAGACCAACGACATCGCTCTGTATCGCGAGCTGATGCGCCGCGGGGTAAGCGAATATCTGACCCAGCCGCAGGGGCCGCTGCAGATCATCCGGGCGGTGTCCAACCTGTATGCCGACCCGTCCGCGCCCTTCGTCGGCCGGCAGATCGCCTTCGTCGGCGCCAAGGGCGGCGTCGGGTCCTCGACCCTGGCCCACAATTTCGCCTGGTCGATGGCCGAGCGCATGCAGGCCGCCACGGTGCTGGTCGATCTGGACCTGCCGTTCGGCACCGCCGGGCTGGACTTCAACCAGGACCCGTTGCAGGGCGTCATCGACGCGCTGGGCCAGCCCGACCGCCTGGACGCCGTGCTGATGGACCGGATGATGGTTCGCTGCGGCGACCGTCTGTCGCTGTTCGCCGCGCCGGCCACCCTGGACCAGGACTACGAGATCAGCGCCGACGTCTTCGAGGAGGTCACCCAGAAGATCCGCAGCGCCGCGCCCTTCGTGGCGCTGGACCTGCCGCACAGCTGGTCGGCCTGGACCCGCCGGGTGCTGATCGCCAGCGACGACCTGGTGGTGGTGGCCACGCCTGACCTAGCCAGCCTGCGCAACGCCAAGAACATCATCGACCTGGTCCGCCAGGCCCGCCCCAATGACGCCCCGCCGCGCCTGGTGCTCAACCAGGTCGGCGTGCCAGGCCGTCCCGAAATCCCGGTCAAGGATTTCGGCGAGGCCCTGGGCCTAACGCCGTCGCTGGTTCTGCCCTTCGACCCCAAGTCGTTCGGCCTGGCCGCCAACAATGGCCAGATGGTGGGCGAGGTGGCCCCGAAGTCCAAGGCCGCCGAGGGCATCGATCATCTGGCGCGCCTCATCAGCCGCCGCGAGCCGCCGGTGGCCCAGAAGGCCTCCGTGCTCTCCGGCCTGTTCAAGAAGAAGTAGGGCATGTTCGGCAAGCGCGACCAGGCCGCCGTTCGGGAAGATCACGCGCCGCCGCCCGTCTCGGCGGACGGACCGGCCATCGCCACGCGCCCCCAGCGCGTCGAGCCGATCGTCATCGAGGAACGCGTCCACGCGCCGACGCCCGCGCCGGCCAAGGCCGCTGGCCCCAAGTCAACAAACGGCCTGGAACAGCTGCGCGCCGCCCAGGGCGCGCCGCCCACCACCCAGGTGGTCCGCGAGCAGAGCGACTATTACCACGCCACGAAGACCACGATCTTCAACGCCCTGCTCAACACCATCGACCTGAGCCAGCTGGCGCAGCTGGACCTGAAGGCGGCGGCCGAAGAGATCCGCGACATCGTCGCCGAGCTCGTGGCGATCAAGAATGTCTCGATGTCGGTCTCCGAGCAGGAGCACCTGGTCCAGGACATCATCAACGACGTCCTCGGCTATGGCCCGCTGGAGCCCCTGCTGGCCCGCGACGACATCGCCGACATCATGGTCAATGGCGCCCACCGGGTGTTCATCGAGGTCGGCGGCAAGGTCCAGCTGACCAATGTGCGCTTCCGCGACAACATGCAGCTGATGAACATCTGCCAGCGGATCGTCAGCCAGGTCGGCCGCCGGGTCGACGAGAGCAGCCCGATCTGCGACGCCCGCCTGCCCGACGGCAGCCGCGTCAACGTCATCGCGCCCCCGCTTGCGCTGGATGGTCCCACCCTGACCATCCGGAAGTTCAAGAAGGACAAGCTGACGATGAAGAACCTGGTCGACTACGCGTCGATCAGCCCGGAAGGGGCGCGGGTTCTGGGCGTCATCGGCGCCTGTCGCTGCAACATCGTCATCTCGGGCGGTACGGGCTCGGGCAAGACGACCCTGCTCAACACCCTGACCGCCTTCATCGACCCGACCGAGCGGGTGGTGACCTGCGAGGACGCCGCCGAGCTGCAGCTGCAGCAGCCGCACGTGGTGCGCCTGGAAACCCGGCCGCCCAACCTGGAAGGCTCGGGCGCGGTGACCATGCGCGATCTGGTCAAGAACTGTCTGCGGATGCGTCCCGAGCGGATCATCGTCGGCGAAGTCCGCGGACCGGAAGCGTTCGACCTGCTGCAGGCCATGAACACCGGCCACGACGGCTCGATGGGCACGCTGCACGCCAACAGCCCGCGCGAGGCGATCAGCCGGATCGAGAGCATGATCACCATGGGCGGCTACGGCCTGCCGTCGAAGACCATCAAGGAGATGATCGTCGGCTCGATCGACGTCATCGTCCAGGCCGCCCGCCTGCGCGACGGCTCGCGCCGCATCACCCACATCACCGAGGTGGTTGGTCTTGAAGGCGACGTGATCGTCACCCAGGACCTGTTCGTCTACGAGATCAGCGGCGAGGACGCCGACGGCAACGTCATCGGCAAGCACCGCTCCACAGGTATCGGCAGGCCCCGCTTCTGGGACCGCGCCCGCTATTACGGCCTGGAGCGCGAGCTGGCCGAAGCCCTCGACGCGGCGGAGTAGGGCCGATGCTGTTCATCCTGGCCGGCGTTCTGGGCTTCATCACCATCGCGGGCCTTGGCTTCGTGTTCGCCGGCGGCGACAACAGCTCAGCCAAGGCCGTCAAGCGCGCCCAGATCATCGCCGGTGGCGAGCGGCAGACGGCCGCAGCCCGCGCCAAGGTCATGGCCAACACGCCCGAGGCGCGCCGCAGGGCGATCCTCAAGACGCTGAAGGAACAGGACCAGCAAAAGAAGAAGGCGTCGCTGAGCATAGCGGCCCGTCTGCGCGCTGCGGGTCTGGGCGACAATCCGCGCAATTTCTACATCATCAGCGGCGTGGTTGGCCTGTTCGCCGGCCTGACCTTGATCCTGCTTCGCCAGATGCCCCTGATCGCCTTGGGCGCCGCCTTCGCCGCCGGCTTTGGCCTGCCGCGCTGGGTGCTCGGCACGATGGGCAAGATGCGGACCAAGAAGTTCACCGGGGCCTTTCCCGACGCCATCGACATCATCGTGCGCGGCATCAAGTCCGGCTTGCCCGTCCATGACTGCCTGAAGGTCATCGGCAAGGAATGCACCGAGCCCCTGGCCGGCGAGTTCCGCGCCCTGACCGAGAATGTCGGCATGGGCATGAGCATGGATCAGGCGCTGGAGCGCATGCACGAGCGCATGCCGACCAACGAGCTGCGGTTCTTCACCATCGTGCTGGCGATCCAGTCCAAGACCGGCGGCAACCTGGCCGAGGCCCTGGGCAATCTGTCGACCGTGCTGCGGGCGCGAAAGCTGATGGGCGAAAAGATCAAGGCCCTGTCGGCCGAAGCCGTGGCCTCGGCCGTGATCATCGGCTGCCTGCCGCCCGGTGTGGTGGCCCTGATCTCGATTACGGCGCCCAGCTACATGGCCCCGATGTTCACTGACCCGCGCGGGCATCTGATGCTGCTGGTGGCGGGCGTGGTGATGGCCATCGGCATCTTGGTGATGCGCAAGATGATCAATTTCAAGTTCTAGGGGAGGCCACCATGATCGAGATGCTGACCAACCCCTCGAATATCCTGAGCGCGTTCATCGCGATCGTGGTGTTCGCCACCGTCGTCACCCTGACTGCGCCGATGCTCAGCAACAACGGCCTCGAGAGCCGACTGAAGTCGGTGGCCAATCGCCGCGAGGAGCTGCGCCGCCGTTCGCGCGAGGCCCTGTCCCAGAAGGGCGGCGGCTCCACCCTGCGTCACACCGACGAGGGCATGTACAAGAACGTCGTCGACCGCCTGCAGCTGTCGCGGCTGCTGGAAGACCCCAAGGTTGTCGACAAGCTGGCCCAGGCCGGCTTTCGCGGCCCAAAGCCGGTCTCGACCTTCTACTTCTTCCGCTTCGTGATGCCGTTCGCCTTCGCGGTGGTGACGGCCTTCTATCTCTATGTGATCAACGATTTCGACCTGCTGCCGGTCCAGAAGATCGCCGCCTGTTTCGCCGCCCTGACGGCGGGTTACTACGCCCCCAACCTCTACATCCAGAACATCGCCCAGAAGCGCCGCGAATCGATCGTGGGGGCCTTTCCGGACGCGCTCGACCTGATGCTGATCTGCGTCGAAAGCGGGATGTCCATCGAGGCGGCCATCGCCAAGGTCGGCTCGGAGGTCGGCGGCGCCTCGATCGAGCTGGCCGAGGAACTGGGCCTGCTGACCGCCGAGCTCAGCTATCTGCCCGAACGGCGCCTGGCCTATGAGGGCCTGGCGCGGCGGACCAATCACCCGGGCATCCGCTCGGTGGTCACGGCGATGATCCAGGCCGAGCGCTACGGCACCCCGCTGGGCACCGCCCTGCGCGTTATGGCCAAGGAAAACCGCGATTTGCGGCTTTCGGCGGCCGAGAAGAAGGCCTCGGCCTTGCCGGCCAAGCTGACCGTGCCGATGATCCTGTTCTTCCTGCCCGTGCTGTTCATCGTGATCATGGGCCCCGCAGCGATGAACATCATGGACGCCATGGCCAAGAGCAAGGCCAGCTAGAGCATTTTTCGAGCGAAGTGGTTCCGGTTCGCGTGAAGAAAAATGTGTCAAAACAGAAGATTAGAGCTCACGGCATGACGCAGTCAGGTCGGGAAATGCTCTAGCCGAGCGGGCGTCCCTTCTCCCCTTGCGGGAGAAGCCGTCGGATGGGCAACGGTGTTCAGCTGACGTCTTGCGGGTCCCAGGTCTAGCCTGTTCGCAGCAAGGCGATGAGGATGCCGAGCATGCGGCGGGCGACGGCGATGATGGCGACCTTGGGGCTTTTTCCGGCGGCGACGGGTCAGCGGGTGATGGTGGTCGGGATCGACGGGTCGGTGCTGACGGTGCGGTGACGATGCGTGGGTTGCGGACCTGGACACTCGGGGCGCTGATGATGACTGGCCTTTGTATGCCGATGCTGACAAGGGCGGATAACAGTCAGTTAGATCCTCGTCTTCGGATCATCTCCGTCCGCGAGATCGATCCTGAAATGGGGTCGTTTATCACCACGCCTGGCGTCGACTGCACCAAGTCGGCGAACGCCAATATTCTAAACTCGCAGACTTCGTTGAACCGGTCGCGAGCGATGGAGCAGATTGCTGCATACCGCAGGCTGAACCGTTCGATGGTGCTACATCATCCCAAGGAATTTCTAGGGATTTGCGTTGCCACCAATGCATTGCAAGACGGCGCCTTGAAGTAGTCGGGCGCGGCTGGGGACACGCACATGTGCGTGTCCCCATTCGGTTTCCGGCCCCTTACGTCTTCAGCCGGTACCCCGTCTTGAACACCCACCACACCGCCGCCAGGCAGACGCCCATGAAGCACAGGGTCGCGCCGAAGCTGACGCCCACGCCGATGTCCGACACGCCGTAGAAGCTCCAGCGGAAGCCGCTGACCAGATAGACCACCGGGTTGAACAGGGTGATCTTCTGCCAGATCGGGGGCAGCATGCTGATCGAATAGAAGCTGCCGCCCAGGAAGGTCAGGGGGGTGACGACCAGGGCCGGAACGATCTGCAGCTTCTGGAAGTCGTCGGCCCAGACCCCGATCACAAAGCCGAACAGGCTGAAGGTGATGGCGGTCAGGATCAGGAATCCCAGCATCCAGAACGGGTGAAGGATCTCGTAGGGCACGAAGATCCGCGCCGTGGCCAGGATCAGCAAACCGAGGCACACCGACTTGGTCGCCGCCGCCCCGACATAGCCGGTGACGGTCTCGATCCACGACACCGGGGCCGACAGCAGCTCATAGATCGTGCCCGCCCATTTTGGCATGTAGATGCCGAACGAGGCGTTGGAGATGCTTTCGCCCAGCAGCGACAGCATGATCAGGCCGGGCACGATGAAGGCCGCGTAGCTGACCCCGTCGATGGCCTGCATCCGCGAGCCGATCGCCGAGCCGAACACCACGAAATACAGCGAGGTCGACAGCACCGGCGAGATCACGCTCTGGGCCAGGGTGCGGAACCAGCGGGCCATCTCGAAGCGGTAGATGGACTTGACGGCGTGAATGTTCATTGGCCGTCCCTCACCAGGCTGACGAAGATGTCTTCCAGCGAGCTCTGGCTGGTGTGCAGGTCCTTGAAGTCGACGCCCTCCTCGGAGAGGCGGCGCAGCAGGCCGGCGATGCCGGTCTCCTCGGCCTGGGCGTCGAAGGTGTAGATCAGCTCGTGGCCGTCGGCCGCCAGCTCCAGGGCGTAGTCCGACAGCTTGGCGGGGAGGGCTTCCAGCGGGCTTTGCAACTGAAGCGTCAGCTGCTTCTTGCCCAGCTTGCGCATCAGCACATTCTTGTCCTCGATTAGGATGATCTCGCCCTTGCTGATCACCCCGATCCGGTCGGCCATCTCCTCGGCCTCCTCGATATAATGAGTGGTCAGGATGATGGTGACGCCGCTCTCGCGCAGCTTTCTCACCATCACCCACATGTCGCGCCGCAGCTCGACATCGACCCCGGCGGTGGGCTCGTCGAGAAACAGGATGGTCGGCTCGTGGCTCAGGGCCTTGGCGATCATCACCCGCCGCTTCATGCCGCCGGACAGCGTCATGATCTTAGCGTCCTTCTTGTCCCACAGAGACAGGTCGCGCAGCACCTTCTCGATATGGGCGTCGTTGGGCGCCTTGCCGAACAGGCCCCGGCTGAACCGGGTGGTGGCCCAGACGGTCTCGAAGGCGTCGGTGTTCAACTCCTGCGGCACCAGGCCGATCTTGGCGCGGGCCGCGCGATAGTCCTTCACCACGTCGTGGCCGTCGGCCAGCACCGTACCGGTGCTGGGATTGACGATGCCGCAGATGATGCTGATCAGTGTGGTCTTGCCGGCCCCGTTGGGTCCGAGCAGGGCGAAGATCTCGCCCTGGCGAATCTCGAGATCGATGGTCTTCAGGGCCTGGTGCCCCGACTTGTAGGTCTTGGTCAGACCGGAAACGGATATGATTGGCATGAGGCCCCTGGGCTGCGGCCGTCCCGCCCTGGAACCTGGACCGCCCGAGCCAGATGGGGCAGGGCGGGCAGCTTGGCTAGGGCTCATGGGGGATATGAGCGGAAGTTTCTTCTCCCCCGCATGGCAAGGCGGTGGCTCTATCGGGCCGGCAAGGGCGGCAGGTCCAGCCTCCGCCGCTCGGCCATCTCGCCGTACAGCGCCACGATCGTCCGATGCCGCGCCAGGTCGCTGGCGTTCTCCACCGCCTCATGCAGGGCGATCAGGCCTCGGCGCAGCGCGGCGTTGGCGCGGTCGAGGGCTTCCAACGAAAGGTCGACGGGGCCGATCGCCGCGACTTCGGCACATTGGACGCCATAGACCTCACCGGCCTCGGCCAGCACCGCCGCGATGGCGTTATTTTCCCAGACCCTGGCCTGGGTTCCCCGCTCGACCTCCTGGGCGGCCAGCAGCGACAGCAAGGCGATCACCCCGACCCGGCCGGTCATGAACTCGCCCTGGGACTCGGGCGGCGCGGGGATCGCCAGGCACATGAAATTGCCGCGCAGGATGTCGGGGAGGGCGGGGGTCATCAGAAGCCCTCCAACGCGGCCAGCCGCTCGGCCAGGATCAGGTCATGGCGCCGGGCGGTGTACCAGCCGGAAATGGCCAGGATCGGATCGACGAAGCCGCCGTCGCTATACTCCTTGGCCGCCGAGGTCCAGATCGCCTGGCCCTTGACGGCGTTGAACAACGACCACCAGGCCAGGGCGGCGGGATCGACCGTCAGCCCGCTTCCCGCTTCCCACAGGGCGATCGCCTCGGCCTGCGAGATCAGCCCGCTGACCCGCGTCTCGTCGAAGTGGTTCCAAAGCGGGTCGAAGGCCCAGCCCAGATCCTCGATCGGGTCGCCTAGATGGGCCATCTCCCAGTCGAGGATCGCCAGGATCTGACCCGCCCCGTCGTGCATGAAGTTGCCGGTCCGGTAATCGCCATGGACGATGGTGATCCGCTGGGCCGGTGGCGGCGGATTGCGGCGCAGGTGGCGGATTGCGGCGCGGACGATTGGCTGCGGATGCTGCTCGTCGGCCTCGATGACGGTGGACCACTGGTCGAGCGCGATGCGCCAACAATCCTCGGACGCCGGCAGTTCGGCCGCCTCGCGGATCGGCGCGTTTTCGTGATCCAGCGCGGCCAGTTTGCCCAGGGTGGTGAAGAACTGCTCGCCCAGCCCCTTGGCGTGAGCGCCATAGGGATCTCCGGCGAAGGGCGAGGCGACGATGCCCCCGTCGATCCGCTCCATCAGGAAGAACGGCCGCTCCAACACGCCGCCATCCTCTTCCAGGACGATCGCCTCGGGAACGGGCACATGGCCGTGGACGGTGCGGTAGGCCAGGAACTCCAGCCGCCGGTCGGTGTCGATCAGGCTGCCGGTCGGATCGCGGCGCAGGATCAGGCCGCGCGTGGCGCCGCCCGTCTCCCCAGCAATTTGGGCGTCCAGCCGGTAGGTCTCGCGGCTGGCCCCGCCGGGGATGCGCGACAGGTTCGTCACCGTGGTCGGGGCGCCCCACAGGTCGGTGAGGTAGGTTTCCAACTGGTCAGCCAGGCTCATGGAGCCATGTCCAGGATGCTCTTGAACCCCGATGGCGCGTGCGGTCCCAGCACCAACTGTTCGAACACGCCGCGCCCGACCCGGGTGGCGCCATCGGCGCTGGTGTAGGTCACTTTCGAAAGGGCCTGGACGTGCAGGTGATAGGGCAGGGCGCGGTCCAGATCGGCCAGCACGAAGTCCTCGCGCTCGATCTTCAGCTTGCCGTGGTTCAGGCCGTGGCCCCAGACGGGATGGCCATAGCCCAGGCCCAGCATGAAGAACTCGGCCAGCGGCTCGATCGTGACTTCGCCGCCGCCCTCGAGTTTCAGCGTGCCACGCGCTGCATGTCGCGAGCCGGATCGCCAGTCGACATCGTAACCCACCGCGTGGAAGTCGAGCGCCTCGCCGCGTCCCGACCCCAGCGGCGCCCAGACCGCCCGGCGGTTCCAGGGGCGGCCGAGCTCGTCGTCATTGGTGTGGAAGAACAGGTCGCCGTCGGGAAAGACGCATGGCGTCCACAGCCAGAAGAACTGCGGTGGGGCGGCCGGGGCCAGCTCCTGCGGATCGCGGGCGCCGATCGGCCGCACGCCCCACGAGCGATCGCGAGTACCGACGAAGCCGTCCAGGTCATGCCGCTGGCCATCCACCTCGATCCAGCCGCTGTAGCGGCCGTTCTGGGTCAGGCGGGTATAGTCCAGCAGGGTGCGCGGCCCGATCCGGCGCGTGAAGCGCGGTTCCTCGATCGGGAACGAGCGACCCTCGAAGGTGAGTTCGGCCCGCACGCCCTGGTCCGGCGCCTCGACGCTGATCCGCAGGCGGCGCAGCGGTTCCAGCACCTGGATGGTGATCGGACCGACGTTGAGGTCCATCCGCTCCATCTCCAGCCAGCGGCTGGCGTGCAGGTTCACCTGCCGGCCGTCCTTCATCCAGCAGAAGGCGGCGTCGGCGATGTTGAGGTGCGGATAGACCCCGAAGGCGGCGGCGAAGAAGCTGTCGCCGTCGCCCCCCTCCCCACTATTGGCCGCCTCATAGCCGTTGAAGAAATACCGGTCGTAGAAATTGCGGTCCGTCCCCGCAAAGGCCACCGGCTCGGCCGTCTGGTGGATCGGGTAGTCGTCGCCCCGGGTCAGCATGACCCTAGGCCCGCCCGCCCGGCGTGAAGGCGACCTCCAGCTTGCTGATGGCGTGGACGAAGTTGTTGGGGGCGATGGTCATCTCGCCGGTGGCGTGGATGTCGGGGAAGCGGGCCAGGATCTGGCGGTAGGCCTCTTCCAGCTGGATCTGCGCCACCCGCTTGCCGATGCAGGTGTGGGGGCCGTAGCCGAAGGCGATGTGCTTGTCGGCGTTGGGCCGGGTGATGTCGAGCCGGTCAGGATCGGGGAACGCCGTCTCGTCGCGGTTGGCCGCGCCGTAGTACATCACCACCTTCTCGCCCTCGCGGATGGTTTGGCCGGCGATCTCGGCGTCCCGCGTCGCCGTGCGGCGCATGTAGATCACCGGGCTGACCATGCGGATAAATTCATTCACCGCCCCACCCATCAGCGACGGGTCGGCGATTAGCCGGGCCTTCTGATCCGGAAACTCGGTCAGCAGCTTCATCGCCCCCGACAGGGTGTTGCGGGTGGTGTCGTTGCCGGCGAAGACGATCAGCAGCCACGAGCCGTCCAGATACTCATCGCTCAGCAACTGGCCATCGACCTGAGCGCGGGCGATGGCGCTCATCAGGTCCTGCTGCGGATCCAGCCGGCGCTTGTGAAGCATGGTGCGGCCGTAGTCGAACATCTCCTCGACATTGATGTTGAAGTCCTGGACGAACTGCATCAGCTCCAAGGTCGGGGTGATCGGGGCGGTGGCCTGTTTCAGCGCCAGGTCTTGGGCCATCTCCAGATAGTGCATCCACTTGAGGAACTTGCCGCGGTCCTCAGCCGGCACACCGAGGATCTCGCACAGGGTGAACAGCGGCAGGTGCGACGAGAAGTTTTCAACCAGGTCGCAGCGACCCAAGGGCGCCATCTTGTCCAGCAGCCGGCCGACCTCGGCCCGCACCGCCTCGGTGACGCCTCGCAGATAGGAGGGGGTGAAATAGGGCATGTGCTCGCGGCGCAGCTGCAGGTGCTCTGGCGCGTCGAGATTGATCATGGTGTCCATCGAGGCGCGATAGAGCAGGGCGTGGCGCTTCTGCGGGTCGCCGTGCGCCATCAGTATGCCGCCCTTGCGCGACGAGAAGGTGGTCGGGTCGCCGTTGACCGCCATGACGTCGGCATGGCGGGTGATCGCCCAGAAACCGGGGCCGCCATAGGGCTCGGCGTGCCACATCACCGGGGCCTGGGCCCGCATCCGGGCGTAGTCGCCGTAAGGCTGGCCCTGGGTGAACTGGGCGATGTCCGACAGATCGACGCCGTCCAGAATGGGGAAGATCGTGGGCGCGCCGGGTCCGGCTATGCCGTCGGTCGCGGTCTCGCTGACAAGCTGCATGGCCTGCGTTCCTTCCCATCTGGACCCGCGAACTGCGCCGCGTGGCTAAGCGCGAAGTAGTTCAGACGACAGGTGTCGTGTCAATCGACTGGCGTTGTGAAGGAGGGCGTGGCACATCTGTTGGAGCAAACAGCGGAGAACCGATTTGGCGCGAACGGCGACGGAGCGGATGGGCGGCGGTCTGCGCGAAGCCCAACGCCTGCTGACTCGCGAGCGGCTAGTCGACGCCGCCGTCGCCCTGTTCGGGCAGCGTGGCTTCCGAGCCGTGACCATTGAGCAGATCGCCGTGGCGGCCGGCGCCAATCGCGCCACCTTCTATCTGCATTTCCGCAGCAAGGAGGACGTCGCCAACGCCATCGGCGAGCGTCTGGCGCCCAACATCCAGGTCACCTTCGCGGCCCTCGACGCCCTGGTCGATCCCAGTGTCTCGCAGGTCCGCGCTTGGCTGGCGGCCGGCATGACCGATCAGACCGAGGAGCGCCGCAACCTGCTGGCCGTCGCCACTGAGGCCAATGTCGCCGATCCCGACCTGGCCGATGACTATCTGCGTTTCATCAACCTGTTCATCGACAGCATGCCGAATTATCTGGCGCGGTTCTCCGACCTCGAACGCCCGGCGGCGCGGATGCGACTGCTGATGCAGATGGTCCAGCTGGAACGGTTGTCCTACGTGATGGTCGTGCAGCGCGCCTCGGCCCCGCTCGACCCGCTGCTCGACGTCATGGCCGAGAGCTGGTGGCGGTTGCTGCGCGGCATTTTTTAGGCGCTTCGCGGCAAGTCGACCACCACCGCCGGATCATAGGCCCGCCGGTAGCCCCAGTCCGTCGCGATCGTCGCCCCGTCCCGGGCGACGGAGTCCAGGATCGCCTTCATCAGCTTCATGTCCTGCAGCCCTTCCTCGCCCGGCGAGACCATGGGCGCCTTGCCGCGCACGACATCGGCCATCCAGTCCATCTCGCGCGCGAATTGGTCGTTCGGCGGCAGGCTCAGCGGCGGCTGGGCCTGGCCGCCCTGTACGACGGTCAGGCGATTGCCGCCGTAGAAGGCGGCCGGATCGGCTACCAGGCGACCGCGTTCGCAGATCACTTCATAGCCCATGGTCGGGGCGTAGTTGAACGAGGTCGAGCCGTTGGCGATCACCCCTGAAGGGAAGCGGAACTGCCAGTCGATCAGGTCCTCGGTCGTCTTGAAGCGCGGATCGGTCCTGTCGGTCTGGGCCCAGGCGCGGACCGACACCGGCTCTTCGTTCAGTAGATAGCGCGCGGCGTTGACGCCATAGATCCCCATGTCGGCCAAGGCCCCGCCGCCGGACATCAGCCCGTCCAGCCGCCACGCGTCGGACGGCTCGGCCAGGTCGGCCTGCCGGCCCATGGTGGTGTTCACCAGCCGGGTCTTGCCCAGCGACCCGTCGCGCAGGCGGCGCATGATGTCCAGGTTCAGCGGCTCATAGTGGCATCGATAGGCGATCATCAGCCGGCGCTTGGCGGCCTTGGCGGCGGCGATCATCGCCTCGGCGTCGCCGACGCTGGTGGCCATCGGCTTTTCGCAGAGCACGTGCTTGCCGGCCTTGAAGGCGCGGATCGTGTGGTCGGCGTGCAGGGCATTGGGCAGAACGATGTAGACGACCTGGATGCGCGGATCCTTGGCCATGCGGTCGTAGTCGTCATAGCCATAGACGGCGTCGGCCGGCAGACCGTTCTCGGCGGCGACGCGCCGGGCCTTGTCGGGATGACCGCTGACCACGGCCGCGAGCTTGGCGCCCTTCGCGACCTTGAGGCCCGGAATGATCTGGCCCAGGGACAGCTTGCCCAGACCGACAACGGCGAAGCCGACCTTGTCGGCGTCAGGCGTCGCGATCGCGGGGGCTTTCGCGGCCGCCAGCGCCGTCGAGGCGCCGACCACGCCGATCAGGCCGCGCCTGGAAATACGGTTCGACATCGGGGTCTCCTCGGGCTTCAAAACGGGGTCGGCTAATATTGCGGATCGGTCGCCGTGAACGGCGAGCAGCAAGGCTTGCCCACAGCGTGGAATTCCATCAACTCGGCGCGCGTGCCGTCCGGGTCGAGCAGGTTCAGCTGCCACTTGGCGTCGCGGCCAATCTTGGGCAGACCGTCCTGGCCCGCCAGCCGATCGCCGTTCCACAACAGGGTGTAGGCCAGGCGCGTGTCCTCCACGCCCAACGAGAAGTGGTCGAGCACGCCCTGGGTGGCCTGGCTCATGCCGGGCGGAGCGCCCCGGCCCTCGGGCGGGCTGACGATCATGTATTCCAGCCAGTCCGTACCATCCGGGACCTGCAGCGAGACCCAGCTCTGCGCATCGTCCGTCATACCGCCGAACCAGTAGGGCCGGAATCCCAGGATCTGGCGGTAGAAGGCGTCCTGGCGCGCGCGGTCGTGGATGATGAAGCCCACATGGATGATCCGGCTGGACAGCGGATTGACCAGTATGGCGGGCGGCGTAGCCGGAGGCTGGGTGAACTGAAGCTTCACGCCTTCGGGGTCGACGATGTCGAACCACCGACCGCCGTCATTGCCTGTTTCGACGCGCGCGGGAACGGCCACGCCGCGTGACGCCAGATAGGTTCGCAAGGCCTCGGCGTCGGGCGTGTTGAAGGCGGCGTGGTCCAACCGGTTGGTCGAGGGCGCGCCCGGTGGCAGGGGCAGCACCTCGATGAATTGCATCGGGCTGAAATAGTAGCGCGCGCCGTTCGGGTTCTCCGGGTTGGGCCCTTTCACGCCGCCAAGGTCGTGGACGTAGAACGCCTCGCTCTTGGCCGGGTCGGCCGCGTAGACCGCCAGGTGCGACACCGAGACGATCGGCGGGCGCGCGGGGGCTGCGGCGTGGGCGTGGCCGCAGCCGGCCAGCATCATCAAGGCGAAAGCCATTGCCCGTTTCATCGCGTCGCTCCCTACCCCGCTCTCGATCGGCGAGTTGTAGGGTGGCAGGATAGCGAGGACTGTTAGCGTTACCAGAACAATGTTCGTCGCGCGGGCAGAGTCCCGGAACGCGAACAGCGCCCGCGCCTGGGGGAGAGGCGCGGACGCTGCTTTACTGGACGCTGGGGCCGGCGGGGGGGGGGGCCGGGTTGTCCGCGTCGGAATATAAATTGGGGGGCGAACGGGGCTTTGCAACGGCGTGACCAAGGTCATTTCGCGGCGAGATCGTTACAGACGTGCGACCGTGTGTCCCGCGACGGTGGTGTTATCCGGCGAACCGCGCACGATAGGCCTGGGGCGTGGTCGCCAAGGACTTGCGAAAGTGGTGGCGCAAGGCCGCCGCGCCGAAGCCCACGGACTGGGCGATCTGTTCGACGCCGGCCGGGCTGGTCTCAAGCAGGTCGCGCGCCCGAGCCAGGCGCTCGGCCAGCAACCAGCGGGCTGGGGTCGTGCCGGTGGCGGCCTCGAAGCGACGCAGAAAGGTGCGAGGGCTCATGCCGGCCGCGTCGTACAGGGCCTTGACCGTGTGCTCGCCAGCCAGGTCGGCGCGCATCCGCTCCAGGGCGGGACCCAGGCGCGCGCCCTCGTGGACGATCGGCACCGGTCGCTGGATGAACTGTGCCTGGCCGCCATCACGGTGGGGCGGCACGACCAGCCGCCGCGCCACGGTGTTGGCCGCCTCGGGACCATGGTCTCGGCGGATCAGGTGCAGGCCGAGATCCAGGCCGGCGGCGCTGCCAGCCGAGGTCAACACGTCGCCAGCGTCGACATAGAGCACGTCGGGCTGCACATCGATGTCGGGATAGAGGGTCCGCAGCCGATCCACATAGCGCCAGTGGGTAGTGGCCCGCTTGCCGGCCAGCAATCCCGCCGCCGCCAGCACGAAGACACCCGAGCAGATCGACATCACCCGCGCGCCTCGCCGATGGGCGACCTGCAGCGCATCGATAAGATCCTGTGGGACCGGTGCGTCAGCCCCGCGCCAGCCAGGGGCGATGATCGTGCCGGCCTGCTCGACCAACTCCAGTCCGCCATCGGCGACCACCTGCACCCCACCCAGACCTCGCAGGGGACCGCCCTCGATGGCGGCGGTCGCGAACTGGTACCAGTCCGGCCCCATCTCCGGCCGGGGCAGGCCAAACAGCTCGACCGTCACCCCGAACTCGAAGGTGCACAGGCCGTCATAGGCCAAGGCGACGACCCGACGATTGGCGGGTCCGAGTCTCTGCAACGATTTTGGCATGATTTTTACGGACTATGGCAATCATGACATCTAACGCCCCGCGCCCTGGAGAGGCAAGTCTCCTGTCGCCAACAGAGGAGGCCGCCATGAGCTTTGTGTCCGACATCCCCGCCGCGCCGTCGCAAGAGGCCGTGACCCACTTTGCCCGCCGCCTGGCCCTGGAAACCGACTGCGCCGATGTCGACGCTTCGATGAAGGCTAGAGAGGTGGACTTCGTCCTGCTGCACGTGGTCGGAACGCCGCAGGCCTATGCCCTTCGTCATGTGCCCGGCGCCCTGCATCTGCGCCACGGCGAGATCAGCGCCGAGCGAATTGCGGCCTGGCCAGCCGACACCCTGTTCGTGGTCTATTGCGCCGGCCCCCATTGCAACGGCGCTGACCGCGCGGCGCTGAAGCTGGCCGCCCTGGGCCGTCCGGTGAAGCTGATGATCGGCGGGGTGACCGGTTGGGAGGATGAAGGCTTGGCTTTCGCGACAGGCCCTGAGCCGGGCGCGTTCGTCCCGGCCTGATGGCTTTGGGCCGTCCGGCCAGGCGCCGGTCTGGGAGTCGGGAGGCTGGTCAGCGCCACGGCGACCATCAAGGTCGGCAGGGCCAGCAGCTTGGCGGTGATGGAAGTTGGGTCGTGAAGCGTTATGGCCTAACGGACGCTTTGCTCGCCCAGGGTCTTCAGCATTCCGAGACGCGCCAGCACGTCAGCGCGCTCGTTGTGGACGTGGCCGGCATGGCCCTTGACCCAACGCCAGTCAACGTCGTGACGGGCCCGGGCGGCGTCGAGGCGTTGCCACAGATCGACGTTCTTGACCGGGCTCTTGTCGGCGGTCTTCCAGCCCTTGGCCTTCCAGCCGTGGATCCACTGGGTGACGCCCTTCATCACATACTGGCTATCGGTATGCAGCTCGGCCTTGGTGGGCTTGTTGAGCGCCTCCAGGGCCTGGATCGCGCCCATCAGCTCCATGCGGTTGTTGGTGGTCGCCAGGTCGCCGCCGCACAGCTCTTTTTTCTTGTCGCCGTACATGAGCAAGGCACCCCAGCCGCCCGGGCCGGGATTCCCGCGACAGGCGCCGTCGGTATAGATGATCAGCTTGGGCGTCATGCGCCGGCTCCGAACAGGCTGAGTCCCTCGCGGTGAACCGCCAGCTTGCGCTCGTATTCCAGCGGGTCCTTCGGCTTGACCAGCGCCCCGGCCGGGGTCGCGCCCCAGTCGGCCAAGCGGGTCAGGAAGAAACGCATGGCCGCGCCGCGCGCCAGGATCGGGATCGCCTCGCGCTCGGCCGGGCTCAGCGGACGCCGGCGCTCATAGCCGGCGATCAGGGCGCGGGCGGCGGTGATGTTGAAGCTGCCGTCGGCCTCGAAACACCAGGCGTTGAGCGTCACCGCCACGTCATAGGCGAAAGCGTCGTCGCAGGCGAAATAGAAGTCGATGGCGGCGGCGAACTTGCCGTCGGGTTTGAAGAACACGTTGTCGGGGAAATAGTCGGCATGGATCACCCCTGACGGCAGGCCGTGAGGCCAGGCCAAGGCCAGCTGAGCCAAATCCTGGTCGATGGTCTTGGCCAGGCCCGGCTTCAGGCCCTCGGCGTCCTGGCGGTGTTTGGCGAACAATGGCCCCCAGTGGGGCTGGCCCAGGTCATTGGCGCGGCGGGCCGGATAGCCCTCGCCGGCCAGATGCAGCCAGGCCAGGCCCTCGCCGGCCTCGCGGCAGTGGGCGATGGTCGGGCGGCGGGCCGACAGGCCCGGCAGGAACTCGACCAGGGCGGCGGGCTTGCCGCGGATGGACTTCAGGGTCGCGCCCGCGCGGTCGGCGATCGGCTTGGCGCTGGGATAGCCATGCTCGGCCAGCCAGGTCAGCAGGTCGAGGAAGTAGGGCAGGTCCTCAGGCTTGGCCCGCCGCTCATAGACCGTGAGAATGAACCGGCCGGTCGTGGTCTCAAGCAGGAAGTTGGAATTTTCCACCCCCTCGGCGATGCCCTTGAACGCCACGGCCTGCCCCAGGTCGTAGTCGCCCAGGAAGACGGCGAGTTCGTCGTCGGTAATGTCGGTGTAGACGGCCATGGCGCGGGGATGGGGGAGCGGGCGCTGGCGGTCAAGAGGGGCATGGGAATTGTGCTAGGATGGCGGTGGAAGGAGACGATCGATGACTGGTGAACCAGACGGCGATGAGCCGGTGGTCTCGAAGGATCAAGATCAGTTCGGGCGGACGCCCGGGGCGCTTGCCGATGAACGGTTCGCGCGCGGAGAAGCCTCTATAAGCCGCTACCAGACGACTTTCGAAGCGCCTGCGAAGCAGGACGGCGCAGCCGATTTGGAAATCACCCGCCAGATCGAGTTGGGCGGCGAGATCATGGATGAGTACGATGAAACGTTCAGCGCTCTGGCTAAGCCATCTTGGCCAGCCTGATGTTGGGCGGCTAACCATGGAACACGTGGATCAGGCCTTAGCTTTACCAGTCCCAGGGTCCTCCTGCGGGCGATGGCGGCCAGAAGATGTTGATCACTACCCAACCCGCTGCAAACAGCCCGGAGGTCATAGCCAATAGATAGAGCTTTCTAGAACCCCGACGTAAAGCCAGCAGGGCAAGAAGCCAGACTGGGAATGAAATAGTCGCCACCCACATAGCGATGGCAAAGGGTCGCTCGGCCCGAAACAGGAGCGAGGCGAACGTCAGGCCTCCTACCACCCGCCACAGGCGATCAAAACCGCTGGCGCCAACAAGACCATCAGGGATTTGCGAGTGAGGGACTCATGGTTCATGGGTCATTCTTTCGCGCAGATCGAACGTCGCCAGCGGCCTAGCTCGTCAGCAGCCTCGGCAGCTTGAAGATCACCGTCTCGCGGGCCTCGATCAGTTCCTCGATCGTCACGTCATAGCGCGTGGCGATGGCGTCGAGAACGCCTTGCACCAGGTCTTCCGGAGCCGAGGCGCCAGCGGTGACGCCGACCCGCTCCACGCCCTCGAACCAGCTCCAGTCGATGCCGCGCGCGTCATCGAGCAGCCGGGCGTCGCGGGCGCCGGCCCGCTTGCCGACCTCCATCAGCCGCACCGAGTTGGAAGAGTTCTTTGAGCCGACGACCAGGATCAGCTCGGAGACCTCGGCCAGCATCTTCACCGCCTCCTGGCGGTTGGTGGTGGCGTAGCAGATGTCTTCCTTGTGCGGCGCGGCGATGCCGGGGAAGCGTTCTTTCAGCAGATTGACCATCTCGGCGGTGTCATCGACCGACAGGGTGGTCTGGGTCAGGAAGGCCACGTTGCCGGCGTTCTTTGGGATCCAACTGCGGGCGCCGTCGATATCCTCGATCAGGGTGACCGTACCCTCCGGAAGTTGGCCCATGGTGCCAACGACCTCGGGGTGACCTGCGTGGCCAATCAGCACGATCTCGCGCCCAGCGTCGAAATGCTTCTGGGCCTCGACATGGACCTTGGAGACCAGCGGGCAGGTGGCGTCCAGATAGACCATCTCGCGCGCCTTGGCCGCGGCCGGCACGGTCTTGGGCACGCCGTGGGCCGAGAACACCACCGGGCGGTCCTCGGGAACCTCGTCCAGCTCCTCGACGAACACCGCGCCCAGGGCTTTCAGTCGGTCGACGACGTGACGGTTGTGGACGATCTCGTGGCGCACATAGACCGGCGCGCCGAACTTCTCGATCGTCCGCTCGACGATCTGGATCGCCCGATCAACCCCCGCGCAGAAGCCGCGCGGACTGGCCAGAACAACGCTGAGCGAGCGGCGGCCGAGGGGCGGAATGGGCGAATGGGCGTTCATGGCCGCGAACCTAAGGGTTCCACGTCGCGCGCGCCAGCGTCGCCGGCGCATTGCGACGTCACGCATATGCCTTTATCAGGCTCCATGACGCCGACGGGGAATTCCCGAACAGGCTCTTCATCTCGAACCGGACGTTTCATGCGCCCCACGCTCTCCGTCGCCCTCAGCGCCTTGATGGCCCTCTCGATCGCCGCCACCGCGACGAGCGTCCACGCGCAGCAACGTGGCGGCGGTCGCAACGCCGACGGCGGGTCCGGTGACGAAGAACAGGCCGGCAAGAAGAAGAAGCGTGACGACGAGTGGAACCAGCCCAAGGCGCCGCTCGCCCAGCTGCGTAACGCCGGCCCGTGCCCCTATGTGAAGGTGCTGTACGACGCCAGCCGCTATGTCGAGTTCAAGGACGCCAAGGAATCGGCGGCCCAAAGCTCCTATACGGGCGAGATCCAGGGCCTGTCCTCGGGCTGCGCCTACAAGAGCAATGACCCCATCAAGATGCAGGTCGAAATCCTGTTCGAGCTGGGGCGCGGCCCGCAGGCGACGGACACCCACAAGACCTATCGCTATTGGGTGGCGGTGACCGAGCGCAACAAGGACGTCCTGGCCAAGGAATATTTCGACCTGCCGGTAACCTTCCCGCAGGGCCAGGATCGCGTCTATGCCAGCGAGACCCTGAAGACCATCACCATTCCGCGCGCCGACGAAAAGGTCAGCGGCGGCAATTTTGAAGTGCTGATCGGCTTCGACGTGACCCCCGAAATGGCCGCCTTCAACCGTGACGGCAAGCGCTTCCGCGTCAATGCCGGCCAGACCCAGCAAGCCCTGACCCAGCCCGGAAACGTCGCCAAGCCATGAGTGATTTGAAGCGGTCCCTGAGCGAGGCGGCCGCGGCCGCCTTCCAGGCCGCCGGGCTGTCCCCCGACTTCGGTCGCGTCACCGCGTCCGATCGCCCCGACCTGGCCGATTTCCAGTGCAATGGCGCTCTCGCGGCGGCGAAAAGCGCTAAGCGCAATCCCCGCGAGATCGCCGTCCAGGTGGTCGATATCCTCAAGGCCGACCCGCGGCTGGCCTCCGTCGAGATCGCGGGCGTCGGCTTCATCAACATGCGGGTCAGCGCCGCCGCCCTGGCGACCCGCGCCAACGAGATCGCCGCCGATCCGCGCGCCGGGGCCGAGCCCGTGGCCAGCCCGCGCCGCGTGCTGATCGACTATGCCGGCCCCAATGTCGCCAAGCCGATGCATGTGGGCCACCTGCGCGCCTCGATCATCGGCGAGTCGGTCAAGCGCCTGTACCGCTTCCGCGGCGACGACGTGGTGGGCGACGCCCACTTCGGCGACTGGGGCTTCCAGATGGGCCTGCTGATCAGCGCCCTGAGGGAAGAGGACGCCTTCATCGGCGCCCTGCTCGAACGTCTGGTCGAGGCGCCGCGCGGCTTCTCGCCGGCCGACGAAGCCAAGCTGATGGCCGAGTTCGCCTCGCGCGTTTCGCTGGCCGATCTGGACCGAATTTATCCGGTAGCCGCCAACCGCGCCAAGGCCGAGAAGGACGGCAAGCCAAATCCCGCCTTCGACGCAGACTTCCTCGCCCGGGCCCGCAAGGCCACCGCCGAGCTGCAGGTTGGCCGTTTCGGCTATCGTCTGCTGTGGCAGCATTTCGTCCGCGTCAGCCGCGTGGCCTTGGAGCGCGAGTTCCATGCCCTGGGCGTCGACTTCGACCTTTGGAAGGGCGAGAGCGACGTTCAGGACCTGATCGCCCCGATGGTCAGCCAGCTGGAGGCCAAGGGCCTGCTGGTCGATGACCAAGGAGCCCGCATCATCCGAGTGGCCCAAGAGGGCGACAAACGCGAGCTGCCGCCGCTGCTGGTGGTGTCGTCCGAAGGCTCGGCCATGTACGGCACGACCGACCTGGCCACCATCCTGGACCGCCGCAAATCGTTCGACCCACACCTGATCCTCTACTGCGTCGACCAGCGCCAGGCCGACCACTTCGAGCAGGTGTTTCGCGCCTCGTACCTGGCCGGCTACGCCGAGCCGGGCGGGCTGGAGCACATCGGCTTTGGCACCATGAACGGGGCCGATGGCAAGCCGTTCAAGACCCGGGCAGGCGGCGTTCTGAAGCTGCACGACCTGATCGAGATGGCCCGCGAGAAGGCCCGCGAGCGCCTGCGGGAGGCCGGCCTCGGCGCCGAGCTGTCGGAAGAGGCCTTCGAGGAAACCGCCCACAAGGTGGGAATCGCGGCCCTGAAGTTCGCCGACCTGCAGAACTTCCGCGGCACCTCCTACGTCTTCGACCTCGACCGCTTCACCAGCTTCGAGGGCAAGACGGGGCCGTACCTGCTGTACCAGTCGGTGCGGATCAAGAGCATTTTGCGCAAGGCGGCCGAGCAGAACGTCGCGTCTGGTCCGATCACCGTGGCCGAGCCGGCCGAGCGTGACCTGACCCTGCTGCTGGACGGCTTCGAGGGCGCGCTGGGCGAAGCCTACGACAAGAAGGCTCCCAACTTCGTGGCCGAGCACGCCTACAAGCTGGCCCAGACCTTCTCGAAGTTCTACGCCGCCTGCCCGATCCTCGGCGCCGACGAGCCGGCGATCCGGGCCTCGCGCCTGGCCTTGGCCGAGACCACGCTGAAGCAACTGGAGCTGGCGCTGGACCTGCTGGGCATCGAAGCACCGGAGCGGATGTAGGCGCTAGGGACGCTCAAGATCCTTGAGCGTCCCTAGCAGGCCTTCTACCCCGCCGGTCTCTAGGTATTGCTGGGCGACCAGCACCAACCGAAGCTGCTTGGCCAGCAGGGCCAGCTGACGATGCTGGTTCTCGGTGCGCTTCTGGGCGGTCTCCAAGTTTGAAGACAAGATGGCAAAAATGCAATCTATGAGAGCTTTCTTGCCGGCTCTTTTCTTCGCCCGTTGACTCCGCTCGCCCCCTCGCTCAAACACGGTGCGACCCTCGCGGGAGACGTCGGGATTCTGGTCCCGAGGCCGAAGGCGCAACCGCCCCGGAAACGCTCAGGCAAACGGACCGCGCGGGTTTAGGAACGCTGGAAAGAGGCGGCGCGAAAGCGTTGCCCGCCGAAGGAGCAAGGGTCCCCCTTCCCAACTTGAGGGCTGGATCCGGAATCTCTCAGGTCAAAGGGACAGCGGGGGCGCTTATCGTCTGGTGAAAGCCGGGCTTGCAGCGCTGTCCCCGTTTGGAGCCCCCGCGTGTCCGACCCAGATCTCAAGAAGACCCCGCTCTACGATGCGCACGTCGCCGCCGGCGCCCGCATGGTTCCGTTCGCCGGCTACCACATGCCTGTGCAGTACAAAGACGGGGTGCTGAAGGAGCATCTTTGGACCCGCGAGCACGCAGGATTGTTCGACGTCTCGCACATGGGCCAGGCCCGGCTGCGCGGCGACAACCCGGCCAAGAGCTTCGAAAAGCTGGTTTCGGCCGACTACCAGGGCCTCAAGCCCGGCAAGCAGCGCTATGCCGTACTGCTCAATGCCGAGGGCGGGGTGATCGACGATCTGATGACGGCGCGGCCCGACGACGACGGCCTGTTCATCGTCGTCAACGGCGCCTGCAAGGACAATGACTACGCCATCATCGCCAAGGCGCTGGAAGGCGAGGCGACCGTCGAGCGCCTGGAAGACCGCGCCTTGTTGGCCTTGCAAGGCCCAAAGGCCGCCGCGGTGCTGGCCGCCCACGTGCCGCAAGCCGCCGGCATGGTGTTCATGGACACCGCCGCCCTGACCGCCTTCGGGATCGACGCGATCATCTCCCGCTCGGGTTATACCGGCGAGGACGGCTACGAAATCTCGGTCCCCGCGATCGAAGCCGCGCGCATCTGGAACACGCTGTTGGAAGACGAACGCGTCAAGGCCATCGGCCTGGGCGCCCGCGACAGCCTGCGCCTGGAGGCCGGCCTGCCGCTCTATGGCCATGACATGGACGAGACGATCTCGCCGATCGAGGCGGGCATGCCGTTTGCCGTGGGCAAGAGCCGCCGCGAGGCCGGCGACTATCTGGGCGCAGAGCGCATCGCCAAGGAACTGGCGGGTGACCTCAAGCGCGTCCGGGTCAATCTGAAAGTGCTGGAAGGCGCGCCGGCCCGTGAAGGCGCGCAGATCGCCGACGAGACCGGCGCCGTGGTCGGCGTGGTCACCAGCGGCGGCTTTGGTCCCAGCTACGGCGGCGCCATCGCCATTGGCTTCGCGCCCCCCGCCCTGTCAGCGATCGGGACCAAGCTGAAAGTCATCGTTCGCGGCAAGCCGCAGGCGGTCGAGGTTGTGGCCTCGCCGTTCGTCCCGACCCGCTACGTGCGCAAGATTTAGAAAAGGTCCCAGACCATGAAGTTCACCAAGGATCACGAGTGGGTTGAAGTCGAGGGCGACGTCGCCACCGTCGGCATCTCCGGCTACGCCGCTGAGCAACTGGGCGACGTGGTGTTCGTCGAGACGCCCGAAGTCGGCAAAGTCGTCAAACAGGGCGAAGGCCTGGCGGTGGTCGAAAGCGTCAAGGCCGCCTCCGACGTCTACGCCCCGGTGTCGGGCGAGGTGGTCGAGGCCAACGGCCAGCTGTCGGACGCCCCCGAGACCGTCAACGCCGTGCCCGAAGCCGGCGGCTGGTTCGCCAAGATCAAGCTAAGCAATCCGTCTGAGGTCGACGCCCTGATGGACCGCGTGGCCTACGAAGCGTTCCTCTCGACCCTCTAAGATCGGTGGGGGTGACCCCGCCGCCGCAAGCACCCCCATCCCCGACCCTTCCTCCTTCAAGGGGGAAGGGAGAAGGAACTCTCAATGCGCTACCTCCCCCTGACCCCTCAAGATCGCGCCGACATGCTCGGCGTCATCGGCGCGGAGACCATCGACGAGCTGTTCGTCGATGTGCCCGCCGTCGCCTATCGCAAGACGCCGGTGGACCTGCCATTCCACGCCGGCGAGCTGGAGGTCGAGCGCGAGATGCTGGCCCTGTCGCGCCGCAATCGCTCGGCCTCCGAGGGGCCGTTCTTCGTGGGGGCGGGGGCTTATCGCCACCATGTGCCGGCCACGGTGGACCACATCATCCAACGGTCGGAGTTCCTCACCAGCTACACGCCCTACCAGCCCGAGATCGCTCAGGGCACGCTGCAGGTGCTGTTCGAGTTCCAGACCCAGGTCGCCGCCCTGACGGGCATGGAAGTGGCCAACGCCTCGCTCTATGACGGCTCCACCGCCGCCGCCGAGGCGGTGATGATGGCCACCCGTGTCACCCGCCGGGGCAAGGCCGTGCTGTCGGGCGGCCTGCACCCGCACTATGTCGGCACGGTCGAGACCCTGGCCCACGCCGCCGGCGTCGCCACCGACCGCCTGGCCGCCGCGATCGACGCCGAGGACGCGGTGGTGGCGGCTATCGACGCCGACACCGCCTGCGTCGTCGTCCAGACCCCCAATGTGTTCGGCACCGCCACCGACGTGACCAAGATCGCCGCCGCCGCCCAGGCGGCCGGGGCCCTGCTGATCGTGGTGACCACGGAGGCCGTGTCCTTTGGCCTGCTGAAGTCGCCCGGCGAGATGGGCGCCGACATCGTGGTCGCCGAGGGCCAGTCGATCGGCAACGGCCTGAACTTCGGCGGCCCCTATGTCGGCCTGTTCGCCTGCAAGGAAAAATACGTCCGCCAGGCCCCCGGCCGGCTGTGCGGCGAGACCGTCGACGCCGACGGCCGTCGCGGCTTCGTCCTCACCCTGTCGACCCGCGAGCAGCACATCCGCCGCGACAAGGCCACCTCCAACATCTGCACCAACAGCGGCCTCTGCGCCCTGGCCTTCAGCATCCATATGAGCTTGCTGGGCGAGACGGGCCTGCGCCGGCTGGCCCTGATCAACCACCAGAAGGCCGTGGCTCTGCGCGACGCCCTGGCGGCCGTGCCGGGCGTCGAGATCCTGACCCCCCGGTTCTTCAACGAGTTCGCGGTGAAGCTGTCCCGCAACGCCGCCGAAGTGGTCGAGACCCTGGCCGCCAACGGCGTCATCGCCGGCGTGCCCTTCTCGCGCCTCGACCCGGCCGCCGGCCTCGACGACGTCCTGCTGGTCGCCATCACCGAGACAACGCCCGATAGCGATATCCTTCTCTTCTCCAAGGCCCTGACCAAGGTGCTGGCCCAATGAGCATGAACAACGTTGGACGGCCGACCCGTCCCGAAGCCTCGCCTGACGCCGTGAACGATTATCTTCACCCCACCCTGACCGGCGCTCGCGGGCTCCTTCAGGACGAGGCCCTGATCTTCGAACTGAACGCTTGGGACAAGACCGGCGTCGATCTGCCGGATGCTCCCCCGGCCGACGACCTTGGCGACCTGCTCCGCACCGCGCCGATCGGCCTGCCGGGCCTGTCCGAGCCCGAGGCCGTCCGCCACTATGTGCGCCTGTCCCAGAAGAACCACGCCATCGACCTGGCGCTGTATCCGCTGGGCTCGTGCACGATGAAGCACAATCCTCGCCTCAACGAGAAGATGGCCCGCCTGCCGGGCTTCTCCGACATCCATCCGTTGCAGCCGCAGTCGACGGTGCAGGGCGCGCTGGAACTGATGGACCGCCTGGCCCACTGGCTGAAGACGCTGACGGGGATGCCGGCGGTGGCGCTGAGCCCCAAGGCCGGCGCCCATGGCGAGATGTGCGGCATGCTGGCCATCCGCGCGGCCCACGAGGCCAATGGCCAGGGCCACCGCAAGACCGTGCTAGCCCCGACCAGCGCCCACGGCACCAACCCGGCCACGGCGGCTTTTGTTGGCTACACCGTGGTCGAGATCGCCCAGACCGACGACGGACGAGTCGATCTGGCCGACCTGGAGTCCAAGCTCGGCGATCACGTGGCCGCCATCATGGTCACCAACCCCAACACCTGCGGCCTGTTCGAGCGCGACGTGGTCGAGATCGCTCGGCTGACCCATGCGGCCGGGGCCTATTTCTACTGTGACGGGGCCAATTTCAACGCCATCGTCGGCCGGGTCCGCCCGGGCGACCTGGGCGTCGACGCCATGCACATCAACCTGCACAAGACCTTCTCCACTCCGCACGGTGGCGGCGGTCCGGGCGCGGGTCCGGTGGTGCTGAGCGCCGCCCTGGCGCCGTTCGCCCCCACCCCGTGGATCGTCAATCACGAACACCGCTTCACGCTTGTCGAGGAGGCGAGGGGCCCCGCCGCCCAGGCCTTTGGGCGGATGAGCGCCTTCCATGGCCAGATGGGCATGTTCGTGCGGGCCTATGCCTACATGCTCAGCCACGGGGCCGACGGCCTACGGCAGGTGGCCGAGGACGCGGTGCTGAACGCCAACTACATCAAGGCCCGCCTCAGCGACCTGATGAGCCCGGCCTTCCCGAATGGCCCCTGCATGCATGAGGCCCTGTTCGACGACACCTGGCTGGACGGCACCGGCGTCACCACCCTCGACTTCGCCAAGGCGATGATCGACGAGGGCTTCCACCCGATGACCATGTACTTCCCGCTGGTAGTTCACGGCGCCATGCTGATCGAGCCGACCGAGACCGAGAGCAAACAGGAGCTCGACCGCTTCATCTACGCCCTCCGCGCGCTCGCGGGGGCTGCGAAGGGGGGCGACGTGGAGCGCTTCAAGGGCGCGCCCTATCACGCGCCGCTCAAGCGCCTGGACGAGACTCTAGCGGCCCGAAAGCCACGCTTGAGGTGGAAACCTGTGGCCGCCGCGCCACTGGCTGCGGAATAGAGGCCACAGTCGGGTTAAGCGACAACGGGACGCCTTTACGGAGAGGCGCCCCAATCTCATATCGGGTCATGTGAGCCGAGAGGCCGGCCTGTCGCCGGGATCAAGCGGACCACGGAACCCGTTTCTTCCCGTCATGAACCTCGTCCTCGCCATGCCTTCCGTGCGTTTCTCCGCCGCCGACGAACTCGCCCGCGAGCTTCTCGGGCGGATTTCGCGCGTGGTCTTGGTGACGCTGGGCTTGATCCTGGTGGTGGCGGGCTTTCTGATCGCGCCTCTGCCCGGTCCGCTGGGCGTGCCGTTGACGGTCGGCGGGCTGATGCTGGTGCTGCGCAACTCGTTCCGGGCGCGCAAGCAGTTCGTGCGCTTCCAGCATGCCCATCCCAAGCTGCTGTTCCCGCTGCGCCGTCTGCTGCGCCGCGAGCCCGAGGTGCTGCCGGTGGCGTGGCAGCAGGTGCTGCGTATGGAGCGCCTGATCGTGCCGCATCGCTGGCGCGTGGCCAAGCGCTGGCGCCGGTCGCTCAAGCGCCGGTCTTCCGCGCACCTCGCGCACAAGCGGCGGCCGTGAGCGGCGCCGCCGAAACGCTCGCCAGGTTGCCTTCGAGGCTCTATCGCCGCCGTCGCCGTCTGGCCCTTGTCCTGCGTGAAACCGCGGGGCGCGTCGCCCGCTGGGCGGCGCTGGCCTTTGGCGTGCTCGTGCTGTTGGCCGGGGTGATCCTGACGCCACTACCGGGCCACCTGGGCCTGCCACTGCTGGTCGTCGGCCTGATGATCGTGCTGCGTAACTCGTTCCAGGCCAAGCGCCGCTTCCTGCGCTGGCAACGCCGGCACCCGAAGCTGATCTTCCCGATCCGCCGGCTGATGCGCCGTGAGCCGGAGATCATGCTGGTCGCCTGGCAGCAGTTGTTGCGGTCCGAGAAGCTGTTCCTGCGCAAGGCGTCCTGGCGGGTGCTGAAGCGTGGGCGCAAGCACATCAAGCGCCGGTGGCTGAAGAAGCAGCCGGTCTAGCGTCGGGACCCGAACTCCTCCCCCTGTGGGGGAGGTGTCGGCGACGCCGACGGAGGGGGAGTGATCGGGCAGCCAATCACAGCCCTGATCGACGACCCAAAAACTCCCCCCACCGATCGCTGCGCGATCGCCTCGTCCATAGGGGGAGGACAATACAAAAAGGGCGCGCCCCTTGCGGAGCGCGCCCTCGATGATTTCGCGAACCTGAAGCCGCTATTGCAGCTTCGTGCCGATCTGGCCGATGGCCGCGTCGACCAGGTTATCCGAGGTTCCCGCCGCCAGGCGGGCGACCAGGACCTGTTCGGCGATCTGGGCGGCGAGGTCGACGGCGGCGGCCTTGACCTCGGACTGGGCCTGGGTCTCGGCCTGGGCGATCTTGCGTTCGGCCATTTCGGCTCGGCGCTTGATCTGTTCCTCGAGCTTGGCCTTGGCTTCGATGGCCATCTGCTCGACGTCGGCCTTGGCGGCCGTCAGCATGGCGACGGCCTGGCGCTCGGACTCTTCGCGTTCGGCGCGGATGGTCGCCAGCATCGCTTCGGCTTCGGTGCGGATGCGAGCGGCCTCGTCGAGGTCGGATTGAATCTTGTTGGCGGTTTCGTCCAGCTTGCCGGCGATCATGCCCGGAGCCTTGGCCCAGATGACGATCGCCAGGAACAGGATCAGGCCGACCCCCACCCAGAATTCGGGATTGGCGATCTGCCAGAATTCGCCTTCGAAAAACGCGGGCATCAGGCGGCTCCTCCGCGCGCGGCCGAGGCGGCCTTCAGGTCGGCGTCCGAGGCGGACTTGCCGGTCAGCTTCTGGATGATGGCCATGGCCGTGTCGTTGGCCACGGCGCCGATCTGGGCCATGGCCGAGTCGCGCATGCCGGCGATCCGGGTTTCGGCTTCAGCCAGTTGCGCGGCCAGCTTTGCTTCTTCGATAGCCGAGCGTTCGGCGGCCTCGGCGGCGGCCTTGGCCCGGGCGTCGAAGGCCAGGGCTTGCGAGCGGGCGCGAGCTTCGGCCAGATCGGCGGCTGCGGCTCTGGATTGCTCCAGGGCCTCGGCCTGAACCTGACGCGCGGCCTCGAGCGCTCCGGCGATCGTGCTGGCCCGCTCGTCGATCACGCGCCGCATGCGGGGCGTGAAGACGCGGGCGATCAGCACATAGAGAATGGCGAACAGCACCAGCAAGTAGGCGATCTGCCCGCCCCAATGCTGGAACTCGAATTGCGGCAGACCGCCCGAGCCGTGCTCGGCGCCCGCCGCTTCATGGGTTGCGCCCGGCGCGGGGGAGGCCCCGGCGCCGTGGGTCGAGACCGCCGGAGCGGACTGTGTGGGATCAGCCATTACCTAAAATCGTCCGGTAGAGGGGTCGCGGGGGCGCCGGGAGCGGCGCCGCCGTCAATCAGGTCCGGCGTTAGGCCGAGTAGATCAGGATGCCCAGCACGAAGGCCAGGATGCCCAGGGCTTCGGCCAAGGCGGCGCCCACGAACAGGTTGCCGATCTGGCTGGCGGCGGCCGACGGATTGCGCAGGGCGCCCGTCAGGAAGCTGCCGAAGATGTTGCCCACGCCGATGCCGGCGCCGATCATTCCGAGGGTGGCGAGGCCGGCACCGATGAGCTTGGCGGCTGCTGCGTCCATTGTTGTCTTGTCCTAGTTGGTAAGAGGTTGGGTGGTGATGAAGAGCTTGGTCCGACCCTTAGTGGCCATGACCCAGATTGACCACATCATTGAGATAGATGCAGGTCAGAACGGCGAAGACGAAGGCCTGGAGGAAGGCCACCAGGAATTCCAGAGCGGTCAGGGCCGTGACCATGCCGATCGAGAGGGGGCCGACGAGAAGGCCGAGCAGGCCGATCTTGCCGATCACGGCCGCCGCCACGAAGCCAGCGAACACCTTGAGCGCCACGTGGCCGCCCATCATGTTGCCAAACAGACGCAGGGTGAGGGTGACGGGACGCAGCAGGAACGAGGCGAACTCGATCAGGATGATCACCGGTAGCAGCACCCACGGCACGCCCGACGGCACGAACAGCTTAAAGAAGCCCAGGCCGTGCTTGGCGAAACCGATGATCAGCACCAGGCCGATGGTCAGCACGCCAAAGGTCGCGGTGACCGCGATCTGCGAGGTGGCGGTGAAGGCCAGCATCAGACCCAGGAAGTTCATGCCCAGGATCAAAGTGAAGACCGTGAACACGAACGGGAACAGCTTGCGGCCCTCGTGGCCGATGATCGAGTCCGTCAGGTTGTCGATCAGGCCGAACACGCCCTCGCCGACCGTCTGAAGACGGCCCGGCACGACTTGCGCGTTGGAGGTCACTGCGGTCAGGAACAGGACGATCGCCGCGAAGGCGACGGTCATGGCGACGTGCGAGTTGGTGATCGCGAGATCGACCTGGCCCACCACCGGCAAGGTGATGTCCGGAAGATCGACGATCTTCTCGATCTTGAACTGATGCAACGGATCGGCCATTGGGCCTTTCGCTCCTAGTCTACTCTGGGCTTGGAGGCTTGCGATCGCGCAGCCTCTTCCGCCCTAGCCAGCGCCATCAGCCGATTGGCCGTGCGACGCGCCATGAACAACGACAAGGCAAAGCCCAGAAGGACTCCGCCGATCAAACCCCAGGGTCCGGTCTTGGCGAACCGATCGACGATCGCTCCCAGGGCCAGCCCGATGAGCACACCGCCCAGCAATTCAGCCAGGATCTTATAGGCCTGACTCGAGGCGGCCATCTCGCCGCTGTGCGATTCAGGTCGGACCGCGCTGGCCTTAAGCGCTTCTGCCCGCTCGTCGAGGCGGCGTAGCGCCTCTTCGCGCGGATCGTCAACCTTGGACATTGGGGTTGTAGGGTCCTGCGATGGCCGAGAGAGCCGTCCCCCAGACCCAGCTTGATCGCGGCGGAACCTATAGATCGCACCGCAGTGCGTCAAGTTGGAGAGAATATCCTTCAAGTGGCAGTTTTATAACGGCTTTTGGCGATATCCGCACCGACTGCGGCAAGTCGGTCCTCGAAGTCCGGATCGGCGCCGCAACGTCAACCGCGATTTCCCCGGATTTCAATGCTGGCGCTGGAATTGGCCCTGCCCTAACGCGGCGGAGCGGTCGATTGCAAGGCCTCAGGGCGTGTTTTGGGGCTTGAATTCATTTCCCTTAAGGGCGCGAAACTTGGGAGGCCGGAAGGCGGAAAATGACGGCGCTTCGAAAGTTTCGCTCGCAACGTTCGTCATACCATTCCAGTTGTTACCGCAACCATGATCGGCATGCGAAGCGCCGGCGCGAGTCCATTGAGGGAAGAACACGCCATGATCCGCCTTACCCGCACTCTGCTCGGCGCCGTGGCGCTGTGCGCGCTTGGCGCGCCCGTCCAGGCCCAGACGGTCAAGCCGCAGCCGCTGCCCGCCTACAAGAACTTCCACGCCGCGATCTACATCGCCGTCAACGACGCCAAGTCGCTGTCAGACCGAGCAACCTTCGACCGCGAGTTCGAGCGGGCCAGCCGCCAGCTGCACTTCGACAAGGTCTATCTGGAGGTCTACCGCAGCAACAACTTCTCCACAGACGAACAGATCGAGCGGGTCAAGGGCTGGTTCGAGGAACGTGGGATCAAGGTCGCCGGCGGGATCACCCTGGCGGCCGGCGGCGAGGGCGGGCAGTTCGGCACCTTCGACTACGAGAAGCCCGCCGACCGCGCCGAGTGCGAAAAGGCCGTGCGCCTGGCGGCCAAGCATTTCGACGAGGTGATCCTCGACGACTTCTTTTTCTACACTTCGAAAAGCCCCGCCGACATCGCCGCCAAGGGCGACCGGTCCTGGACCCAGTACCGGCTGGAGACCATGCGCAAGGTCAGCCAGGACCTGGTGCTCGGCCCCGCCAAGGCGGTCAATCCCAAGGTGCGGATGATCATCAAATACCCCAACTGGTACGAACACTTCCAGGGCACGGGCTACGACCTGGAAAAGCAGTCGCAGATGTTCGACGGCATCTATACCGGCACCGAGACCCGCGATCCGGTGGTCACTGATCAGTTGCTGCAACAGTACGAGAGCTATTCGATCATCCGCTATTTCGACAACATCCGCCCCGCCGGCTCTAACGGTGGCAAGGGCAATGGCGGCGGCTGGGTCGATACGTTCTCCACCCTCTATGTCGACCGCTGAGCCGAGCAGCTGTGGGACACCCTGCTGGCCAAGGCCCCTGAGATCACCCTGTTCAACTGGCGGCCGATGAACGAGGCCGAGGCCGTCGCGCCCGGCGCGCGTCCGTGGAAGGATAAGGCCACCAGCTTCGACTGGAAGGCCATGACGGCCAGCTACAAGAGCTCGGGCCAGGCCAATGATCCAGGTCCTGGCTGGGGCCGCGCGGCCGGCTATTCGCTGGAGAAGATCGACAAGGACCTGGGCCTGCTGGGCAAGCCGATTGGCATAGCAAGCTACAAGCCCTACCAATCGTCGGGCGAGGATTTCCTCCACAACTATCTGGGCAATGTCGGCATCCCGATTGAGCTGTCGCCCAACTTCCCGACCAATGCCGATGTCGCCCTGCTGACTCAGGCGGCGGCCAAGGACCCGAAGATCGTCGACAAGATCAAGGGTAACCTGCTGGCCGGCAAGACGGTGTTCATCACCTCGGGCCTGCTGGGCGCCCTGCAGGGCAAGGGGATCGAGGACATTCTCGAGGTGCGCGACACCGGCCGGAAGGTGGCCCTGCACGACTTCCTCAACGGCTATGGCGCGGGCAATGGCGAGAGCCTGAATGATCCCAAGCGCGAGACGCCGCCGGTGCTGTTTCCAGAGCTGGCCTTCTACACCAATGACAGCTGGGGGATCATTCGCGGGGTCGCCAACGCCAAGGGATTCCCGATCCTGCTGATGAACCGCTACGGCGGCGGGGTGCTCTATGTGCTGACCATGCCGGAGAACCCGGGCGACTTCTACAACCTGCCCCAGGGGGTGACGACCGAGATCAAGCGCTACCTTCAGCGTGACTTCCCGGTGCGGCTGGACGCCGCCGACCGTGTCAGCCTGTTCGCCTACGACAACGGGGCCTTCGTGGTGCAGTCGTTCCGCGACGACGATACGGCCGTGAACCTGTCGCTGCTGGGCGAGGGCGTGAAGCTGCGCGACATGACGACCGGCAAGCTGATCGAGGCCAAGCCCGCTGACGGCAGGGCCGACGCTTGGCGTCGTCAGGGCGTTCCGGTTCGCACCGAATTCGCTGCGGCCGTGGCCCCGCACAGCTACAGGGTCTACAAAATCGAGAAGTAGAGCTTCGAATGATCCCGGCGCGTCCATTTGCGCCGGGATCGTCATTGCTTTTCGCGGCGTTTTGGGGTCTTAGAAGCGCACTTTCCACCAACCAGAAGATTCATGTCGCAACTGAAAAACACCGGCTTCGCCGATCGCATCACCGCCGCCGCTGACGCCAAGAAGGCGATGCTGGCTAAGATGAAGCCGAAGCCCACCGTCACCGACCCCAACTTCGAGCAGCGTCACGTCGAGCGTGAAGCCGAGCTGGAAGCGGTCCGCGCCGCCCGCGCCGCCGTCAAGGAAGCCGCCCGCCAGGACGTTCTGGCGCGCGAGGAAGCCGCCTTGGCCGAGAAGCGCGCCGACCGTAAGGAGCGCAAGGCGCTGTCGGCCTCCGAGCAGAAGATCGCTCGCGACGCCAAGTACGCCGCCCGCAAGGCGCGCCAGAAATAATTGACTGAACGGGCCTGGTCGCGTGGTCCTGGCCCCGTCGCGGGCGGACCTCGCGGGGGCCTTAGCCATGCATGTCGATCTGGGTCTGCTGGCGACGATGTTCGCCGTGGCGGCGATCGCCGGCGCTTTCGACGCTATCGCCGGCGGCGGCGGCCTTCTGACCGTCCCGGCCTTGCTGCTGACCGGCATGAGCCCAGTCATGGCGCTGGGCACCAACAAGCTGCAGGGCGCCGTCAGCGCCATTTCCTCGACCAGCGCCTTCGCCCGGCGGGGCCTGATCGACTGGAAGACAGCCCTGCCGGTCGCCGCCTGCGCCGCTGTCGCCGGCCTGGCCGGGGCCCTGTGCGTCAGCCTGCTGTCGCCGCGCGCGTTGGCGGCTTTGGTCCCGATCCTGCTGATCGTTATCGCCCTCTATTTCGGCCTGTCGCGTGGCCTGAAGGGCGAGGACGCCCACCCGCGCCTCACCGTGCCGGTCTTCGCCTTCTGCGTGGCGCCGCTGATCGGCTTCTATGACGGGATTTTCGGACCTGGAGCGGGGGCCTTCTACATGGTGGCTATCGTCACCCTGCTGGGCTACGGCGCGCTGAAGGCCGCGGCCCACACCAAGCTGGCCAATGCAGCCTCGAACCTGGGCAGCCTGAGCCTGTTCATCTGGAAGGGCGCGGTGGTGTGGCCCATCGGCCTGACCATGGCGGTCGGGGCGTTCATCGGGGCGCAGATCGGCTCGCGGCTCGCCATGAGGTTCGGCGCCAAGCTTATCCGGCCGCTGCTGGTGGTGATGTCGTGCGCCATGGCGGTGAAGCTGCTGAGCGATCCGGGGAACCCGCTGCGGCATGCGGTGCTGGGGCTGCTTCACTAATATAAGGTCCTCCTCCTGTGGGGGAGGAATTGCCCCTACTGCGCCGCCACCAACTGCTCGGCCGTGCTCAAGTCCACGCTCACCAGCTGGCTCACCCCCCGCTCGGCCATGGTTACCCCGAACAGCCGGTCCATGCGGCTCATCGTCACCGGATTGTGCGTAATCGCGATGAACCGGGTCTTCGTCCGCCGCCGCATCTCGTCGAGCATGTTGCAATAGCGGTCGACATTGGCGTCATCCAGCGGCGCGTCGACCTCGTCGAGCACGCAGATCGGCGCCGGGTTGGCCAGGAAGACGCCGAAGATCAGGGCGCTGGCGGTCAGGGCCTGCTCGCCGCCGCTCATCAGGCTCATGCTGGCCATGCGCTTGCCGGGCGGGCAGGCGAAGATTTCCAGGCCGGCCTCCAGCGGATCGTCGTTCTCGACCAGCCGCAGCTCGGCCTGACCACCGCCGAACAGGGCCTGGAAGAGGGTCTGGAAGTGGCCGTTGATCACCTCGAAGGCGGCCAGCAGCCGCTCGCGGCCCTCGGCGTTCAGCTCTTCGATGCCGGCCCGCAGCTTGCTCACCGCGCCTGACAGGTCGGCGCGCTCGGTGCGCATGGTCTCTAGGCGGGCGGCATATTCGTTGGCTTCCTCCTCAGCCCGCAGATTGACGGGCCCGATGGCGTCGCGCTCGCGTTCAAGGGCGAAGAGATGGGCCTCGACCCCGGCGGCGTCCTTGGGCACAGCGATGGCCTCGCTCGACAGTTGACGGCCTAGCTCCTCGGGCTCCATGCGGGCCTGGTCGCGGATGTGGCCAGCGACCTCGGCGAAGCGCTCGCGGGCCCCGTCCAGGCGGGCGACCAGGGCGGCGCGCTTCTCGCGCGCGTCGCTGGCGGCCTGCTCAGCGGCGCGGGCCGCGCGGTCGGCGGTCAGTCGGTCGGTCTCGGCGGTCTCCAAGGCGTCGGAAGCCCTTGCCCGGCGATCTTCGGCGGCGGCGAACTGCTCGACGATCACCACCAGCTTCTCGGCGAGCACGGTCGGCGCCTCGCGGGCGGCCTCCAGCGCGACGGCGGCCTTCAGGCGGTCGGCGTCCAGGCTTTGCTCGCGCCGGCTCGAGGCCTCGCGGCGCTTGGTCCAGTCGCCGTGGTCGCGTTCCAGGGTCTCCAGGCGGCGCTGGCGGCCGGCGGTCTCGCGGGTCTCCTGGTCGCGGGCCGAGCGAGCGGCGGCGGCGGCCTCGCGGGCGGCGCTCGCGGCGTGGCGGGCGGCGGCGAGTTGCGGGGCCAGGTCGGCGACGCCCTCGGCGGCGGCGCTTTCGGCGCGGACGGCGGCCAGCGCGGTGTCGGCCTCGACGCGCTCGGCCTCGAAGCGGACGATGATGTCGTCCAGCGACAGGGCCCGGGCTTCGCGCTGGGCGGCCTCGCGTTCGTATCGGGTCACGATCTCGCGAGCGCCCGTCAACAGGCGCTCGGCGTCGGGCGGACCGCGGCGTTTATCGCGTAAAGCCTCTTCCACCGTGCGCAGGGCGTCGGCTGCGGTCTTCAAGACAGCGGTCGTGGCCTCGGCGCGCGGGGCGACCTGGTCGATCTCGGCCTCGACCTCGGCCAGGCGGGTGCGCTGCTCCAGGCGGACGGCGGCGGGCTTGGGCGCGTTGGCGCGGGCCACGAAACCGTCCCAGCGCCACAGGTCGCCGTCCTTGGACACCAGCCGCGCCCCGACCGGCAGGCCCTTGGCCAGGCGGTCGCCATCGGTCCGCGCCACCACCGCCACATATGACAGACGGGCGGCCAGTTCGGGCGGGGCCTTGATCAGTGGGGCCAGGGGCGTGGCGCGTTCGGGCCAGGCGACGGCGGAAGCTTCGCCGCCAGCCCAGAATGACGGCGCGCGGGAATCGAGGGCGGCTTCCAGGTCGTCGCCAAGCGCGGCCGCTAGGGCGGCGCCATAGCCCTTGTCGGGCGTCACGGCGTCCAAGGCTGGCGAGAAGCCGCTCTTGGCGCGGGGCGCGGTCAGTTGGGCCAGGCCTCGGGCCTCGGTGCGCAAGCGGCCCAGTTGGTCCTCGACCTTGCGCGCCAGATCGCGGGCCTGGGCCTCGGCGGCGGCGGTCTTTCCGCGGGCAGTCTCTGCCTCCTCCAGCGCAGCGCGGGCGGCGGCGAGACCCGCCTCTGCGTTGGCGAAGCGCTGACGGGCCTCGGCGGCGGCGGGATCGACCTCGGGACCGACAGCGGCGCGCTCGGCCTTGGCCTGGTCGAGGGCGCGAACCGTGCGGGCCAGCCGGCTCTCGGCCTCGGCCAGGCGCTGGGCGGCGGCGCGCGCGCGGGCGTCTTCGGCGGCGGCGCGGGCCGCTAGCTGCTCGACCTCGGCGTCAGCCTTGGCGCGAGCCTCTTCGGCGGCCTGGGCGGCGGCGGCCAGTTCGGGGCCTCGGGCGGGCGCGGCGGCGATCTCCTCCCGTAGTTGGGTCAGGTCAGCGTCGAGGCGCGCCAACGCCTGGACGGCGTCCTGCAGGCCCTGCGCCTCACGGGTCCGGTCGTCGTCGATGCGCGCCAGGTCGGCCGACAACCGCTCGAATTCGGCGGCGGCGGCCTGCGCCTCGCGCTCGGCCCGGTCCTTCTGGATCGCCAGTTGGCCGAGGATCGCCTGGGCGATCGAGGCTTCCTCGCGCAGCGGCGGCATGGCCGTCTCGGCGTTCAGGATCGCGGTCTGGGCCGTGGCGGCCGCGCGGGCGGTGTCTTCGACGCTGCGCGCGGCGTCGGTGGCGTCGCTCTGGGTGCGGTTGAGGTTGTCGCGCGCCTCGGTCCAGCGGGCATAGAGCACGGCGCCCTGCACGGCGCGAATCTCTGACGACAGGCGCTTGTACTTCTCGGCCTGCCTCGCTTCCCGACGAAGCCGGTTCAGGGCGACCTCCAACTCTCGCGCCACGTCATCGAGGCGCGTCAGATTGGTCTCGGCGGCGCGCAGCCGCAACTCCGCCTCATGCCGGCGGGTGTGCAGGCCCGAAACCCCGGCCGCCTCTTCCAGAATGCGGCGACGGTTCTGCGGCTTGGCGCCGATCAGTTCGCTGATCTGGCCCTGGCGGACCAAGGCCGGCGAATTGGCCCCGGTCGAGGCGTCGGCGAACAGCAGCTGGACGTCCCGCGCCCGCACCTCGCGGCCATTGATGCGGTAGGTCGAGCCCTCGCCGCGGTCGATGCGGCGCACCACTTCCAGGGTCGGATCATCATTGAACTGGGCCGGCGCGGTGCGGTCGCTGTTGTCGATGGTCAGGGTGACGTCGGCGTGGCTGCGGGCCGGGCGACCGCCGCTGCCGGCGAAAATCACGTCGTCCATGCCGCCCGCGCGCATGGCCTTGGCCGAATTGGCCCCCATCACCCAGCGCAGGGCTTCCAACAGGTTGGACTTGCCGCAGCCATTGGGTCCGACAACGCCCGTCAGACCCGGTTCGATCCGGAATTCGGTCGGTTCGACGAAGGACTTGAATCCCGAAAGGCGCAGGCGCTGGAACTGCACGGCCCGCGCCCTCCCCTCAGGCCTTGGCTGTCTTGCCGGCCGCCTTGTCGATGGCGGTCGCCAGGTCCTCGATCGATTGGCCGCCTTCGAAGCGCTGGCCATTGACGAAGAAGGTCGGGGTTACCTGCACCTGGTCGCGCTCGGCGGCTTTCTCGACCCGACCATTGATGGCGGCCAGCGCGGCCTTGTCCTGCAAGGCGGCGGTGAACTGGGCCTCGGTGAGGCCAAAGCTCTTGCCGATCTTCAGCAGTCCGCCCCACAGGTCTTCGCTCTTGTAGATGGCGTCCTGCTGGTGGAACACCGCGTCGAGAACCTGGAAATACCGGGCCGGACCCACGCGCCGGGCCAGCAGATAGCCGGCGGCGGCGAACTGGAAGGGCTCGGTCAGGAATTCCCGGAACACATAGCGCACCTTGCCCGTGTCGATGAACCGCGCCTTGAGGACCGGGAACACCTCGTTGTTCCAATGGGCGCAGTGGGTGCAGGACAGCGAGGCATATTCCACCACCTGCACCTTGGCCTTGGCGTCCCCGAGGGCCATGTCGCCGTCGGCCGGCGGCAAGGGCGCGGCGCGCGCGATCGTCGGAATGGCGATCACCGCCACGCCCGAGGCCGACCAGCCCAAGGCAGGCAGGCCCGTACCGATCAGCGCGCGCCGGTCGAGGATCATTTCGCGGCGGCCTCGGCGATGGCCGCGTCCAGTTCGACCAGCGAAGCCTCGCCGCCGTCGTCGCCATGGATCTTCTTGCCATTGACCACGAAGGTCGGGGTGCCGGTGATGTTGGCGTCCTTGCCGTATTTCTCGACGCGGGCGTTCAGGGCCTTCAGCGCCTTCTCGTCGTTGACGCAGGCGTTGAACTGCGCCTCGTTCATGCCCGACGACTGGGCGATGCGCAGCAGGCTGCCGCGATAGTCGCCCGTGGTGAACATCTCTTCCTGCGAGCGGTAGATCGAGTCCAGCACCTGGAAATACTTGTCCTTGCCGGCGCAGCGGGCCAGCAGGAAGCCGGCGGCGGCCAGTTGCGGCGGGTTGGTCAGGAACTCGCGATAGACATAGTTGATCTTGCCGGTGTCGATATATTTCGACTTGAAGGCCGGGAACACCTCGTTGTTCCAGCGACCGCAGTGGATGCACGAGGCCGAGGCATATTCCACGACCGTCACCTTGGCCTTCGGATTGCCCAGGGTCATGTCGTCGGCGTTGCTCGTCTCGGCCTTGTTGCCACAGCCCGAAAGCGCGACGGCCACGGAGGCGGAGAGGGCGACGACGGTCAGGAGCCGGCGGGTCAGCGGACGCATGGTCGATCTTCCTTGAACAGGCTGCAACAGCAGAGTTAAGCGCGATTCTTTAGGCGCGCGAAAAGGGCGCGGATAAGGCCTTGGCAGAAGCGCAATCAGGGCCGGGTTGTCAATCTCGGGATCGGTTCAGGCCTACTCACCAGGCGCCCATCGGCGTTCCGCGCGCCCGCCAAGCCTCGAGTTCATTGTCGGGCAGGGCAGTCACTGCCTTGATCCCATCATCGGTGTCGCTGAGGAGATAGACATGCTCCCAAGCCATGATCGTCTGGCCTTCCGCGTCCAGGATCTGGTCGGCGGTGCGGACACATGCCGTGCTCGGGGTTAGGGGCGTGAAGTCCAGCACGCGCTTGGTCGCCTTGGCCATCCCCTGATATTTGTAGAAGGCGCACAGGCCCGCGGTGTTGAGTCGGAACTGCTCGGCGTCGAGGGCCGCGCGCTTGCCGCGCCCGACGATGTGGGCCGGATAGGCCCAGAGGTCATTCACGGCATCAACGTCGAAGCGACTGAACGCGGCTGCATAGTCCTGAAAAAAGGTATTCACCTGAGCCGCCGTCATCCGAATTCCCCCTGCCTTGGTATCTGCGGGACAGGAGACATCCAGGTCACGGAAAAGGCAAACGACCCAGCTTAAGACGGCTCGTTGCGCAGCACGCCACGCCCCAGCTTCAGCAGGGCGTCCTTCAGCCCGCCTTCGGGCTGGCCGGCCAGGCTGTCGGCCAGGTCGCGCTCCTGGGCGGCGTCGAGCGGCGGCTTGCGGCGCGGACGTTGCGGGGCGGCGCTGGCCTGGACCTTCACCGGCCCCTGGACGATGCGCAGCCTGGTCACCGCGCCCTTGCCCAGCAGCAGGTCCAGCCTCTGGGTGATCTGCGGGGCCTGGTGCTGGATCAACGAGGCCACGGGGCCGTCGACCCGCAACTCCAGCGTGCCGCCTTCTCCCGGCGTGCGGCTCTTGATCACCCGCACGGGCTCGGTGCGCCGGGCCAGGGTCTCGCCGACGATCTCGCGCCAGCGGGTTTGCAGCAGGGCCGGCCCCTGGCCGAACTTGGCGTCGAGTTCCTTGATCAGTGGGGCCAGCGACTTGCCGGCCGGCGGGGGGCTGCGAAACTGCGGCCGCGTGCGGCGGCGCTTGAGGATCGCCAGGGCTTCTTCCGCAGTGGGCAGGGGACGGCGCATGGGGGAAGATAGCAGGCCCTCCCATTCCACCCAAGGATTTGCCATAGGAAACCATGCTCGACATCCCCGCCCTCCGCGCCGCCCTGCTGGCCTGGTACGACGCCCAGGCGCGGGACCTGCCTTGGCGCACAGGGCCGGCCGCCGGCAAGGCTGGACAGCGGTCCGACCCCTATCGCGTCTGGCTGTCGGAGGTGATGCTGCAGCAGACCACCGTGCCGCACGCCACGCCCTATTTCCTCGGCTTCATCCAGCGTTGGCCCACCGTGTCGGACTTGGCGGCGGTGGATGACGGCGACCTGATGGCCGCCTGGGCCGGGCTGGGTTACTACGCCCGGGCCCGCAACCTGCTGGCTTGCGCCCGCGCGGTCGCCAACGACCACGGCGGGGTGTTTCCTGATACCGAGGAGGCCCTGCGGGCCCTGCCAGGCGTCGGCGCCTATACCGCCGCAGCGGTGGCGGCGATCGCCTTCGATCGCGAGGCCAATGTGGTCGACGGCAATGTCGAGCGGGTGATGGCGCGGCTGTTGGCGGTCGAGACGCCCGTGCCCGACGCCAAGCCCGAACTCAAGCGCCTGGCCGGCGATCTGGTCACGGGCGAGCGCCCCGGCGACTGGGCCCAGGCCCTGATGGACCTGGGCGCGACGGTCTGCCGGCCCAAGAGCCCGCTCTGCGCGCTTTGCCCGGTATCGGCTTGGTGCGAGGGCTTGAAGACCGGCTTGCCGGAGACCTTCCCCCGCAAGCTGAAAAAGCCCGCGCGGCCGCATCGGCACGGCGTGGCCTATGTGCTGACGCGCGGCGACCAGACGGCCTTGGTCCGCCGGCCGCCCAAGGGCCTGCTCGGCGGTATGCTCGGCCTGCCGACCAGCGACTGGCGCTCGGAGCCCTGGCTGGACGAAGAAGCCGCCGCCGCCGCACCGGCCGCCGGCGCCTGGCGCGAGTTCGGCACGGTGGATCACGTCTTCACCCACTTCTCCCTGACCCTGCGGGTGCTGCGCGCCGAGACCAACGCCGACGGTGATTTCGTCTGGACCGAGCCGGCGGGGCTGAGCGGCTTGCCGAGCGTGTTCCTCAAAGCGGTGAAAGCGGGGCGCGAGCGGCTGGTCTGATTTCCTTCTCCCGCAGGGGGAGAAGGAAAAACTCAGTTCATCCCCGCCCGGACCTGCGAACGCAGCACGTCGATCGGCGCCAGGCCAGCGTCGGTCTTGAAGTGCCAGTAGGTCCAGCCGTTGCAGGCCGGGGCCGATTGCACCAGGGCGCCGACCTTGTGGATCGAGCCCGACAGGTCGCCCACGGTGATCGAGCCGTCGGCGCGGACCTTGGCGGCGTGCGAGCCCTTGGCGCAGTAGAGGGTGTCGCCCGGATTGAGCAGGCCAGCCTCGACGATATTGCCGAACGGCACGCGGGGCTCGGAGCGCTTGCTGCCCATGACGTCCAGGTCGCCGGGGGCGATCGGCACGACCTTGGCGATGCGGGTCCTGGCGTGTTCGATATAGTCGGTCTCGCGCTCGATGCCGATGAAGCGACGACCCAGGCGCTTGGCGGCCGCGCCGGTGGTGCCCATGCCGAAGAACGGATCCAGGATCACGTCGCCCGGCTTGGTGGTCGACAGGATCACCCGGTAGAGCAGGGCCTCGGGCTTCTGGGTCGGATGCGCTTTATGACCATCAGCCCCCTTGATCCGCTCCTCGCCGGTGCACAGCGGAAGGGTCCAGTCCGAGCGCATCTGCACCTCGTCATTGGCCATCTTCAGGGCGTCGTAATTGAAGGTGTAGCGCTTGGCGCCCTGGCTCTTGGAGGCCCAGATCAGGGTCTCGTGGGCGTTGGCGAAGCGGGTGCCCTTGAAGTTGGGCATCGGGTTGGACTTGCGCCAGATCACGTCGTTGAGGATCCAGAAGCCCAGGTCCTGCACGGCCACGCCGACCCGGAAGATGTTGTGATAACTGCCGATCACCCAGATCGCGCCGTCGTCCTTCAGCACCCGGCGGGCAGCCGTCAGCCAGTCGCGGGTGAACTTGTCATAGGCGGCGAAGCTTTCGAACTGGTCCCAGTGGTCGTCGACCGCGTCGACCTTGGAATTGTCGGGCCGCAGCAGGTCGCCTCCCAGCTGCAGATTATAGGGTGGATCGGCGAAGATCAGGTCCACGGACTTCTCGGGCAGGGCGTTCATCGCCTCGATGCAGTCGCCCTGGATGATGGTTTCGGGTCCGAAGGACATGGCCGCTTTCCGTCAAAAACACTGAGCGGAATCATGAGTCTTGATGGTTACGCGTCGATGAACGGGCATGGTTACCCGCCTGTTAACCCCGACTGAAACCTGTGAACGAGTCCAATTAGACTCAAAATCCATGGGTTCGACGGGCGAGCGCTTGATGTTCTTGTATTGTTCTGAAATGATTTCGGGGCACAGCGAGGATGCGATGGCGCTCATTCGAGGATATGTCGCCGCCAGCCTGGACGGCTTCGTGGCGGACGCGGCGGGCGATGTCGACTGGCTGGCGCCCTACGCGGCGGCGGACGGCGGTCATCGTGATTTCCTGGGACAGGTCGGCACGGTGGTGATGGGTCGGCGCACCCATGACCAGCTTTCGAGCCTCGGCGTCGGCTGGCCCTATCCCGACAAGCGCGGTCTTGTGGTGACGTCCGGGCGCGGGGCCAGCGTCCATCATGGCGTGCGGTTCTGGACCGCAGGGCTGCCAGCCTTGATCGCCTATCTACGGGCCCTCGACGACGGCGACGCCTGGGTGGTGGGCGGCGCCACGCTGTTGGCGGCGATGATCGAGGCGCGGGCTTTGGACCGGTTGGAACTGCTGGTCGCGCCGCTGTTGCTGGGTGAGGGTCTGCGGCTGTTCCCGGCGAAGGCGCCTGGGCTGAAGAACATGACACTGAACCGCGTCGAGGCCTTGGGCCGCGGCATGGTGCGACTGGACTATGGGTTGAACTACAAGCCGGTCCGGAAGCCCTTCGCTCGACCCCAACGTCCGCCCATCCCGGCTTTCGCGGAGAGCAGCGGAGTTCTGGGCTAAGTTTCCAGCCCGTCGTCGAAAGCCTCGTTGAACGGGACACCGCCGAAATCCAGTTCTCGCGCCAGGGCCAACTTGACCGGCGCCCAGGCCATGCGGTGGATCGGCGAGGGGCCCAGCCTGCGCAGGCCCTCGACATGGCAGGCGGCGTGATAGCCCTTGTGGCCGGCGAAGCCGTAGCCGGGGTGCAAGGCGTCCATCTCGATCATGATCTTGTCTCGAGCTTGTTTGGCCAGGATCGAGGCGGCGGCGATCGAGCAGGACAGGCTGTCGCCCTTGACCACGGTCTTGATCGGGCAGGGCAGCTTGAAACGGTAATTGCCGTCGACCAGGGCGATGTCGGGCTTGACCGCCATGCCCTCGATGGCCCGGCACATGGCCAGGCCGGCGGCGTGCAGGATGTTGAGCTCGGCGATCTCCTCGATGCTGGCCAGGCCCACGCACCAGGCGATGGCGACCTGCTTGATCTCGATCTCCAGCGTGGCGCGTTGCTTGGCGCTCAGCTTCTTGGAGTCGTTGAGGCCCTTGGGCACCCGCTTGGGATCGAGGATCACCGCCGCCGCGCTGACCGGACCGGCCCACGGACCACGCCCGGCCTCGTCCACACCGCACACCAGGCCGGGGCCGCAGGCGGCCTCCAGCATCATGTCGGGGCCTGTCAGGGCCTTGGCGGCGGACTTGGGCGGCTTGATCACGACGGCGGTCTTAGGGGGTTTCGCCGCGCGAGGGAATCCCGGAGCGACGAGTCTGAGCCCTATTGAACGGCCAGCAGCAAGATTGGCAAGACCGTGCCCAGCACCGCGAGCACCGCAGAAACCTTGCGCAGTCGGCCCTGGGTCAGGCCGATCCACAGTCCCAGCAGCGCCGCGAGCGTTAGCCCCAGCGCCGTGCCCAGGAAGAAGATCTGGACGGCCAGGGTCGAGGGCTCCTTCGCCTCCGCCTTCGGGGCGGCGCTGCTGGCCGCCGCCGCCGGGCCCGCCCCCTCGGGCGGCTTGGCCGCCGGCTCCGCGTTGGGACGGCCCGGCTTGAGCGCGTAGTGCTGATGGATGTGGACCTCGGAGAGTTTCGCGATCACCGACGGCGGCCGGTAGTCGGCGCCGTGCGCCTCGTGCAGGCCAAACAGCTGCAGCGCGCCGGTCAGGGCGAAGAACAGGATCGACGGCGCGAAGAACACCGCCAGATAGAGGTGCAGGTCGCGCAGGGTCCGGGGCGTTGGCCAAGGGCGCGCGGTCGCGCGGTCCGCTGGGGTCTTTGAGTCGCTCAAGGGAGTCTCCACCGCATGAAAGGTCGCGCCATGGCTAACGCGCCAACTTCCGACAGGCCTCGTGCCGGAAACACTTCGTCAGGTGGTCGTTGACCAGCCCCGTGGCCTGCAGGAAGGCGTAGACGATCACCGGGCCGCAGTATTTGTAACCCTTGGCTTTGAGCATCTTGGCCATGTCGACGGCCAGGGGCGTCTGTGTGGGAACGCCGGTGGCGGCGGTCCACTGGCCTTGGATCGGGGCGCCGCCGACCATGTCCCAGAGCAGGGTCCCCAGGTCCTCGCCGCGATCGCGCATGTCGCAATAGATCTTGGCGCCGGAGATCGCCGCGTCGATCTTGCCGTTCGAGCGGATGATGGCGGCGTCGCTCATCAGCCGAGCGCGGTCGGCGTCGCCGAAACGCGCCACCGTATCGGGGTCGAAGTTGGCGAAGGCGGCGCGGAAGGCCTCGCGCTTGCGCAGGATGGTGATCCACGACAGCCCAGCCTGGAAGCCGTCCAGCACCAGCTTCTCCCACAGGGCGCGGGAATCGTACTCCGGCACGCCCCATTCATCGTCGTGATAGGCCTCGTAGAACGGGTCGCCGTTCATGCCGCGCCAAGTGCAGCGTTGGATCTCGCTCATGGGCCGTAGCTTGGCCGAACTCACAGGCGATTTCCAGAACTTTTCAGGAACAGCCCCGCGAGCCGCGCGATCCAAACTGGACCTCATCCTGAACCTGTCGAAGAACGGGGCTTCGCGTTCCGTGCTGAAGTCTTTTAGAGGGCCGGCGTCGATCCCGGAACCCAATCTGGCCGATCCACCGCCACCGCTCGTCCCTCAACCGTCAGCGCGGCGCCCTCGATGCGGTCCAGGCGCAGCAGGGCCATGGCGCGGCCGTCGCGGCCCGACAGCACCTCGCCGGCCCGCAGGGTCCCGGACAGAACCTCAGTCCCGAAGGCGGGCGGCGGGCCGTCGAAGGTTATCGGCAGCATCCGGGTCTTGATCACCCCCCGCCGCTTCATGCGGCTGGTCGTCTCCTGGCCGACGAAACAGCCCTTCTTGAAGTCGATGCCGTTCAGCAGGTCGAAATCGGCCTCGATCGGGTAGGTCTTGTCGGTCGCCCAGTCGGCCGGGCCAGGGACGCCGAGGGCCAGGCGGTGGGCGTCGTAATCGTCCTCGGCGGCGGTGTGTGGAAGGTTGTTCGCATAAGACCTGGCGCCAAGCGACGGCAGGCGCGGGTCCTGGAACCAGCCCCCTGCCGCTCCTCCCGGCGAATGCCGGGACCCAGATTCATCCTTGGTCTCTTGCACCTCATGATCTGGACCCCGGCGTTCACCGGGCTGAGCGGAGAACTGTGCAAAGACCGAAAGCTCGCTCGCCGCCAGATCCACCTTGGCCCGCAGCCTGTACATCGTCAGCCGCGTCAAGATGGCGTCGCGATGCTCGGCGGCGACGTCCAGCAGCACCCCGTCCGCCGTCCCGGCCACGAACAGGTCGTACAGCAGGCGGCCCTGCGGCGTCAGCAGGCCAGTGAAGCGCAGTTCGCCCACGCCCAGGGTCTCGATCTCCTGGCTCAGCAGGCCGTTCAGGAAGCTTTTGGCGTCGATGCCCGAAACGGCGATCACGGCGCGGCTGGGGAGGGGGGCGATGACGGTCTGGCTCATGGCCCACATGTGGCCCGCCGGACGCGGTCGCGCCAGTCCCTGTCGGCGCGGAAAGCTGAGCCGTTATCGAGGGATGCGCCGACTCGCCTGTGGCCCTATACATGCACCGATGACACAGCGGGCCTTCCCGATTCTCTTCATCACCGCCACGCGGATCGGCGACGCCGTGCTTTCGTCTGGCCTGATCCGGATGCTGGCCGACCAGGTTCCCAACGCCCGCTTCACCATCGTCGCCGGGCCGCTCGCCGCCCCCCTGTTCGCCCATGTTCCCGGTCTGGACCGGGTGATCGTCATGGAAAAGAGCAAGGGCAAGGGCCACTGGTTCAAGCTGTGGAACCAGGTGCGCCACAAGAAGTGGGGCCTGATCGTCGACCTGCGCGGGTCCGGCACGGCGCTCTTCCTGCGCCGCGACAAGCGGGCGATCTGGAAGAAGTCGCTGGGCGAGCCGGTGCACAAGGTGATTGACGCCGCCCGGGTGCTGAAGCTGGAAGGCGATCCGCCGCCGCCGCACCTCTACATCACCCCCGAGGTCCAGGCCCTGGCCGATCAGATGCTCAGCCCGCGCGCCGGCGACCCGACGGGCCCGCTCCTGGCGGTCGGCCCGGCCGCCAATTGGGTGGGCAAGATCTGGCCGATCGAACGCTTCGCCCAGACCGCCCAGCAACTTCTGGGTCCGCAGGGGCCGCTGGCCGGCGGCCGGCTGCTGATCATGGGCGGCCCCGGCGACAGCCGCATGGTCGAGGAACTGCGCATGGCCTCGGCGCGCGGTCGCTATGTGGACCTGACGGGGAAGGTCGATTTGCTGACCGCCTATGCCGCCCTCAAGCGCGCCGACCTGTTCATCGGCAATGACAGCGGCCTGATGCACATCGCCGCCGCCGCCGGCATCCCCACCATCGGCCTGTTCGGCCCCTCCGACGAGCGCCGCTACGCCCCCTGGGGCGTCAACACCCGGGCGGTGCGCGGACCGCGCTCGCTGGACCAGTTCCTGGCGGTCGACCCAGACCTGTCCCAAGCCATCCGCCACATGAGCGACCTGCCGGTGGCCACGGTGGTGCGGGCCGCCAAGGCGCTGATGGCCCAGGTGAAGGCCGGGGCGCTGGCCGAGGCGCAAGCGGCGCTTGTTGAAGGCGACGCCGAGGAGTTGGCCGTAGAGGACGCGGCGGTGACGCCAGAGCTTTACCCGGTGGTCGAGGATGTCGCGCCGGAACTCGACACGGTTCTCGACGAGGCTTCCGCTCTCTCCGCTCATTCCGACGAAAGTCGGGACCCAAGCTGAGTTTCACGGTGGGCACCGCGCCCGCAACCGCCGACGCCGCTTGGGTCCCGGCTTTCGTCGGAATCAGCGGAATGAATATTGGTCTTGCGAGCCTGGGCCCCCGGACCTAGACCGCCTCAAACCCCCGCAGTAGCGCGCGCCATGACCCAGACCTTCGACCTGATCGTGCGCGGCGGCGAGGTGGTCAATCACGCGGGGCGGGGGTTCACCGATATCGGCGTCCGCAATGGCAAGATCGTCGCCATCGGCGATCTTGGCCAGGCCTCGGCGGGAGAGATCTTCGACGCGACCGGCCTGACGGTGCTGCCGGGCGTCATCGACAGCCAGGTCGACTTCCGCGAACCGGACCTGGAGTGGAAGGAAGACCTCGAGAGCGGTTCCGCGGCGCGGCCCTAGGCGGCGTGGTCGCGGTGTTCGAAATGCCCAACACCGAGCCGACCACCACCGACCCCGACGCCCTGGCCGACAAGCTGGCCCGCGCCAAGGGCCGCATGCACACCGACCACGCCTTCTATGTGGGGGCGACCACGAGAACGCGACCTTCCTAGGCGAGTTGGAGCGCCTGCCCGGCTGCTGCGGGATCAAGGTATTTATGGGCGCCTCGACCGGCTCGCTGCTGGTCCAGGACGACGAGGGCGTCGAGAACGTGCTGCGACACGTCAACCGCCGCGCCGCCTTCCACTGCGTGGACGAGTAGCGCCTGGCCGACCGCCGCCATCTGGCCCGGCCCGGCGACTGGACCAGCCACCCAGAGGTCCGCGACGCCCAGTCGGCCATGCAATCGACGGAGCGCCTGGTGCGGATCGCCAAGCGCCTGGGCAAGCGCATCCACGTGCTGCACGTGACGACGCACCAGGAGATCGACTGGCCAAGAACAAGCACGTCGCCAGCGTCGCGGTCACGCCCCAGCACCTGACCCTGGTCGCCCCGGAGGCCTGTGGGTGGCTGAAGGGTTTCGCCCAGATGAACCCGCCGATCCGCTCGGCCGAGCACGTGGCCGGCGTTTGGCGCGGCATCGAGACCGGTATCGCCGACGTCCTGGGCAGCGACCACGCGCTCCACACCCGCGAGGAGAAGGCCCGGCCCTATCCGGCCTCGCCCTCCGGCATGCCGGGCGTGCAGACGCTCGTTCCCATCGTGCTGACCCATGTTGTCAATGGCCGGTTGAGCCTGGAGCGCTTCGTCGATCTGACCAGCCATGGCGTCAACCGCATCTTCGGCCTGGCCGACAAGGGCCGCATCGCCGAGGGCTTCGATGCTGACTTCACCATCGTCGACATGAAGGCCCGGCGCACGATCACCCACGACTGGATGGCCACCCGCGCGGGCTGGACGCCGTTTGACGGTTTCGAAGCCAAGGCCTGGCCGGTGGCGACCATCGTGCGCGGCACGGTAGTGATGCGGGACGACGAGATCGTCGCCGAGGGGACTGGGGCGCCGGTTCGGTTCCTGGAGACTCTGGCGGGGTAAAGGTCCTCCCCGTGTGGGCCCCCTGTGGCGGAGGAACGGTTGCGCCGGCCTAGACTTGCGCTAACCTCCCTCCATGGATGGGACATCAGAAACCCAGGCGCGGTTCCGCGACGCCCGCTATGCGCCTCGGGCGCTGGAGGTGGAGCAGCGCGGCGACGTGCTGATCCTGCGCAATCCGACGCCCTATTCCTCGACAATCCAGACCGTGATCGCGCCGCTCGCCCGCTGGGCGGGGCAGGCGCCGCATCGCGTCTGGCTGGCCGAGCGAGACGGCGAAGGCTGGCGGACCGTGACCTATGGCGAGGCGGCGCGGCAAGTCGCCGCCTTGGCCGGCGGACTTTCGATCCTGGGCCTCAAGCGCGGCGACTGCCTGCTGATCCTGGCCCGTAATGGCGTCGACCACGCCCTGATCGGCTACGCAGCCATGAGCCTGGGCGCGGCGATCGCGCCGGTCTCTCCGCAATACGGCCTGAAGGGCGCGGACCTGACCCGTCTGGCCTTCGCCGTTGAACGCCTGAGGCCGGCCATGGTCTATGCCGACGACGCCGAGGCCTTCTCCAACGCCCTGGCGGCGCCGTTCCTGGCGGACTTGCCGGTGATCGCCAGCCGCAACGCCCGGCCTGGCGATGTCGGGTTCGAGACCCTCTTGAACGCCCAACCCGCCGCGCCGGCTTGCCGCCCCGACGGCGCCGCCAAGCTACTGCTGACCTCCGGCTCGACCGGCCAGCCCAAGGCGGTGATCTGCACCCACGCCAACATCGCCCTGAACGCCGCCCAGATCGCCGCCTGCTACGACGATCCCGAGCCGCCGGTGCTGGTCAATTCCGCGCCCTGGAGCCACAGCCTGGGCGCCAACGCCATCCTGCACATGGTGCTGCACCGGGGTGGGACTCTCTATATCGACGCGGGCCAGCCGGTGGCGGGCAGGTTCGACGAGACCGTCCGCAACCTGCGCGAGGTCGCCACCACCTATCACAACATGGTGCCGGCCGGCTGGGGCCTGCTGGTCGGCGAACTGGAGCGCGATGCGGCCTTGGCGGCCAGGTTCTTCGAGAAGGTCCGGGTGCTGCAATATGGCGGCGCGTCGATGGCCCAGAGCATTCTGGACCGCGTCCAGGCCGTGGCCGTGCGCACCATCGGCGAGCGGGTGACCTTCGCGGCCGGCTATGGCGCCACCGAGACGGGCCCGACGGCCTGCAACATCCATTGGCTCAACGCCCGCTCCGGCATGGTCGGCCTGCCCACGCCGGGCACGGCGGTGAAGCTGGTCCCAGCTCCCGGCGGGCCGGCCGACAAGTTCGAGATCCGGGTCAAGGGCCCGCAGGTCTCGCCCGGTTATCTGGACCAGCCGGAGGCCTCGCGCGACGCCTTTGACGAAGAGGGCTTCTACCGGCTGGGTGACGCCGCGCGGCTGGCTGATCCCTATGACCCTTCGGCCGGCCTGGTGTTCGATGGCCGGCTGGTCGAGAACTTCAAGCTGGCTAGTGGGACCTTCGTGGCGGCCGGAGCGCTGCGAGTGGCGGCTGTGTCAGCGATCGGCGGGGTGGTCTCTGACGCGGTGGTCTGCGGCGAGGGACAGGACGGCGTCGGACTGATGCTGTTCCTGGATCCCAGGGCCTGCGAGCGGCTGGGCGATGCGGCGGCGATGCGCGACGCGGTCCGCATCGGCCTGGAGGGCCTCAACGCCACGGCCAAGGGCGGCGGCAGGGTCGCCCGCGCCCTGATCCTCGACGGCGGGCCGGACGCGGGCTCGGGAGAGCTGACCGACAAGGGCTATATCAACCAGGCCCTCGCGCGCGACCGACGGCCGGCGGAGCTGGCCCGGCTGTTCGCGAGCGAACCGGACGACGGGGTTTTCGTATTCTCTTGAATTGTCATCCCGGACAAGGCCCGAAAGGGCCGCCGATCCGGACCGCCGGAAGCGCGGCGCTCACGCGTCGGTCTCGGAGCTGCGCGCTGGGCGCTTATCCGGGATCACAGAACTCATGAAGTGAGAACCAAGGCATGAACGGCGCGGACGCCCTGATCACCACCCTGGCCGACAACGGCGTCACCGCCTGTTTCGCCAATCCCGGCACCAGCGAGATGCAGTTCGTCGCGGCCCTGGACCGCGAGCCCCGCATGCGCTCTATCCTGTGCCTGTTCGAGGGGGTGGCGACCGGGGCGGCGGACGGCTATGGGCGGATGACCGGGACGCCGGCCTGCACCCTGCTGCACCTGGGACCGGGCTATGCCAACGGCGCGGCCAATCTGCATAATGCGCGACGGGCGTTCACCCCAATCGTCAATATCATCGGCGACCACGCGACCGGCCATCGCCAGTACGACGCGCCGCTCAATTCCGACATCGCCGCCCTGGCCGCGCCCAACTCGCTGTGGGTCAAGTCGGCCGACAGCGCCGACGCCGTGGGGCCGCTGGCCGCCGAGGCGGTGGCCGCCAGCTTCGGAGCCCCAGGCGGGAACGCCTGCCTGATCCTGCCTGCTGACAGCGCCTGGAACGAGACCAAGGTGGCCGGCCCGGTAACCGAACATCCGAGGCCCAAGACGCCAGACCTGGCGCAGGTAGAACGGGTCGCCGAGGCGCTGAAGGCCGCCGCCAAGCCCGTGCTGCTACTGGGGAGCGTGGCCTGCGGCGAGGGGGGCGTGGCCGCCGCCGGACGGATCGCCGCCACCGGCGTGCGCGTGCTGACCGACACCTTCACCGCCCGCCAGGCGCGCGGCGAAGGACGCTTCCGCCCCGACAAGCTGCCCTATTTCGGCGAGGCGGCGCTGAAGGACCTCGACGGCGTCGATCTGATGATCCTGGTCGGGACCCTCGAGCCGGTAGCCTTTTTCGCCTATCCCGACCGGCCCAGCGTGCTGGTTCCGCAGGGCTGCGCCACCCTGACCCTAAGCGACCGGGGAACCGACGCTGCGGCCGCGCTCGAGGCCCTGGCCGACGCCTTGAACGCCCCGGCCAGGGGGGCGGTCGAGCCCTACGCGCCGCCGACCCCAACGGCCGGAAAGTTCGACGCCTGGGCCATGGGCGCCTCGATCGCCCGCCACATGCCGACCGGCGCGATCATCTCCGACGACGCGGTGACCGCTGGCCTGCCGATCTTCACCCAGACCCGGAACGCGCGCGCTCACGACTGGCTGTCCCTGACCGGCGGCGCGATCGGCCAGGGCGTTCCGCTGGCGATCGGCGCGGCCGTGGCCTGTCCCGACCGCAAGGTCCTGGCGTTGAGCGGCGACGGGGCGGGGATGTACACGGTGCAGGGCTTGTGGACGATCGCCCGCGAGAAGCTGGACGTGACCGTGGTGGTGTTCGCCAATCACGCCTATCGCATCCTCGGCATCGAGATGGGCCGCACGGGCGGCGGGGAGCCTGGTCCGGCCGCGTCACGATTGTTGGACCTTTCCAACCCGCGCATCGACTGGGTGGCCTTGGCCAGCAGTCTGGGCCTGCCGGCTGAGCGGGTGGAGACGGCCGAGGCTTTTGACGAGGCCATGGCCAGGGCCATGCGCGAGCCGGGGCCGCGATTCATCGAGGCGGCGATGCGGTAGGCAAGCGCCGCAGGACGCCCCCTCCGTCGGCTTCGCCGCCACCTCGCCCGTTTCACGGGTGAGGAGAAAGAACCCGCCTCCTCCTCACCCGCATCGCGACGGAGGGGGCGTCTTGGCGCCGCCCTAAGGCAACCGCAACACCGCCCGCAGTCCCCCCATCGGGGAGCGCTCGAGCGTCAGATCCCCGCCCAGTCCCCGCGCCATGTCGCGGGCGATGGCCAGGCCCAGGCCGACGCCCTTTTCGTTCTGGTTGCGCGACTCGTCGAGGCGGTTGAACGGTCGGAAGGCCTCCTCGTGCAGATCGTCGGGAATACCAGGGCCGTCGTCATCGACGAAGACCCACACCCCGCCGCTGGGCCGGGCGGTGGATGACACCCGCACGGTGTCGCCATGGGCGGCGGCGTTGTCGATCAGGTTGGCCAGGGCGCGCTTGAAGGCGTTGGGCCGCAGGATGGCCGACAGGTCGTCGCCCATCTGGGTCTCGATACGGGTTCCGGCCCGGGCCGCGCCGTCGCAGACGCCCTCGATCAGCGGCTTGAGCAGCACCTCCCGCGTCGCCTCGCCGCCCTCGCCGCGGGCGAACGACAGGTACTCGTCGATCATGTGCTCCATCTCGGACAGATCGCCCTGCATGGCCTGGATCTGGCCGCTGGGCTCGGCCAAGGCCAGTTCCAGCTTCAGCCGGGTCAGGGGCGTGCGCAGGTCGTGGCTGACCGAGGCCAGCAGGGCCGTGCGCTGCTCGATATGGCGTTGGATGCGGGCCTTCATGGCCAGGAAGGCCTGGGCCGCCATCCTCACCTCGCGCGCCCCATGCGGCTTGAAGGCCTCCTGGTCGATGCCGCGCCCGAAGGCGTCGGCGGCGTGGGCCAGGCGCTCGATGGCGCGCACCTGGTTGCGGATGAACAGGATCGCCACCGCAGTCAGCAACAGGGTCGCCACCACCATCCACAGGATGAAGATATGGCCCTGGGTGGCGAAGGCGCGATCGCGCGGAGCGATGATCCGCAGCACCCCCTCATGCACCTGTACCCGGATGTCGACATGGCCAGGATAGCGCGTGGTGTCGAACCAGAACGGGTCGTCCAGCCGGTCGTCGAGGGCGGTGCGCAGCGAGCGGTCCAGCGAGGCGAAGATCGACGGGCGCTGGCTGGTCGGCAGCTTGCGGCCCTTTTGCAGGGCGATCGACAGCGACATCGAGTCCTCGGCCCGCGCGGCCATCCTGTCGAGGGCGGCGGGCGAGGGGTCGTCCTTGTAGGTCTCCACCGCCCACGCTACGTCGCCGGCCAGGCCCTCGGACAGGCGGCTGGTCACGGTCTCCCAGTGAGCGTCGAAGAACGCCCAGGTGACGGCGATCTGCATCACCGCCACGGGCAGAACGATGATCAGCAACGACCGCCCGAACAGCGAGGTCGGCAGCCAGCGTTTGATCTGGCGCGGGATGAAGAGCTTGGTGCGCAGACGGGTCATTAAATCCTCCCCCTGTGGGGGAGGTGGCGCGAAGCGCCGGTGGGGGGAGGGTTGGGGTCGTCGATCCTGGATGAGGTGATCCTCCGATCACTCCCCCCTCCGTCGCCTTCGGCGACACCTCCCCCACAGGGGTAGGATTTCTGAATTGCGGTCGCCATCATCAATCCGGCGTCAACCGATACCCAATGCCCCGCACCGTCTGCAGGTACCGCGGGTTCTTTGGATCCGGTTCGATCTTGCGGCGCAGGCGGGTGACCTGGACGTCCACCGCGCGGCCGGTGGCGTCGACGGTGTCGGCGGCCAGTTCCAGGCGATCGACGGGCTCGTGCGCCACCCGAGCCAGGCGGCGCAGCAGGGCGACCTCGGCCTCGGTCAGGCGGATCGGCTCGCCGTCGCGCGTCAGCTCGCCGCGCTCGGGCTCGAAGGCGCAGCGGCCCAGGGAAAGCTCGCGCGGGCCCGACGGCTTGGGGGTGGAGCGGCGCAGTATGGCCTCGATGCGCAGCAGCAGCTCACGCGGCTCGAAGGGCTTGGCCAGGTAGTCGTCGGCGCCGTGGGTAAGGCCCTCGATGCGGTCGCCGGTCTGGTCGCGGGCGGTCAGCATCAGGATCGGCGTCTTGCCGACCTCACCGCCCTTGGCCCGCAGGCGCTTGGTGAAGGAAAAGCCGTCCTCGCCGGGCATCATCACGTCCAGCACCAGCAGGTCGAAGTCCATCGATCCGGTCAGCCGGTCGGCATGGGCGGCGTCGGCGGCGGCGCTGACCCGGAAGCCGGCGCGGGTCAGGAATTCCTTCAGCAGGACGCGGATGCGGTCGTCGTCATCGACCACCAGCAGGTGGCGCTCGGCGCGCTCTTCGGGGCTCAAAGGACGTCCCTCCGGTTCAACCCGACACCTTGGCGCGGACCAGCCAAGGCCGCCAGGATGCGGCGGGTTCCGGCCACCCCGTCCAGGCCGCCGGTGCGGTAGGCCCGCCCCAGCAAGCCGCGTAACCGCTCCGACACCCGTGTTTCGAAGGCCGCGCCCTCGGGGGTCAGCAGGGTAGGCCTGCGCCGGGCGTCCAGGTCCCCGGCCGCCTTCTGGACCAGGCCCAGGCGCTGCAGGTCGGTCAGGGTCTTGCTGGCCGCCTGCTTCGACAGGCTGGTCAGTTTCGACAGGTCCTGTACCCCGATGCCAGGCCGCCGGCGCAGCAGGAAGGCGGCGCGCCAGTGCGAACGGCCCAGGCCGGGACCCTCGGCTTCCAACGCCGCGTCGACTGCCGCCCACAGGGCTGCCTCGGCCAGCAGCAGCAGTTCCAGCCCGCTGTCCAGCTGCTCTTCGCCGAGGATCAGGCGCGGGTCGGTGGACCCCGCCGAGAGGCCCGAGGAGAGGCCCGAGGAGAGGGGCGTGACCACTAGCTTGCGTCCATTTTATTTGACCTGCCGCCCCCCGGGGCGTCTAAGAACCGGATTCCAAATAAGGAGGTCTTGGACCGATGTCTCTCGTTCCCTTCGACGATCGCGATGGTTGGATCTGGCTGGATGGCCAGTTCGTTGCCTGGCGCGAGGCGAAGGTGCACGTATTGACCCATGGCCTCCACTACGCCTCCTCGGTGTTCGAGGGCGAGCGGATGTATGGCGGCGAGATCTTCAAGCTGACCGAGCATACCGAGCGCCTGTTCAAATCGGCCGAAATCCTCGATTTCAAGATCCCCTACACGGTGGAGCAGATCGATGAGGCGTGCAAGGCGACCGCCGCCAAGAACGGCCTGACCGACTGCTATGTCCGCCCGATCGCCTGGCGCGGCAGCGAGATGATCGGTGTTTCGGCCCAGCAGACCAAGATCCACGTGGCCATCGCCGTTTGGGAATGGCCCAGCTATTTCGACCCGGCGACCAAGGCCAAGGGCATCCGCCTGACCTGGGCCAAGTACGACCGTCCCGCGCCCAACACCGCGCCGACCGCCGCCAAGGCCGCCGGCCTCTACATGATCTGCACCGTCTCCAAGCACGCCGCCGAGAAGGAAGGCTATGCCGACGCGATGATGCTCGACTACCGCGGCTATGTGGCCGAAGCGACGGGCGCCAACGTGTTCTTCATCAAGGATGGCGTGATCCACACCCCCACGCCCGACTGTTTCCTCGACGGCATCACCCGCCGCACGGTGATCGACATCGCCAAGCAGCGCGGGATTGAGGTGGTCGAGCGCCATATCGAGAAGCAGGAACTGGCCAGCTTCACCGAGTGCTTCATCGTCGGCACCGCCGCCGAGGTGACGCCCGTGTCGCAGATCGGCGAGTTCACTTTCAAGCCGGCCGCGATCTCGCTGTCGCTGATGGACGAGTACGCCCGGCTGGTGCGGCGCGAGCTGGTGGACGCCTAGGCCTGTAATTCCTCCACCACAGGGGGAGGACTATCTTACCCCGCCACCTTCGCTTCCAGCTCCGCCAACCGCGCCCGGGTCGACGCCAGGTCAGCCCCAAACCGCGCCGGATCGGCCGCCGCCAGCCGCGCGGCGACATCGTAGCTTTCGCGGTAGAGATCCAAGGCCCGCATCCGGTGACCGCGGTCCTCGCGCAGGTCGGCCAGGCGTTCCAGCGACACCGACAAGGCCCGCCGCGCGCCCGGATCGGCCGCCTCGCGGCCGCCGTGCGAGCGGCGCAGGGCCAGGGCTTCCTCGAAGGCCGACAGGGCCTCGTTGAGGCGGCCTTCCATCTCGGCCACGTCGCCGACCCCCGACAGGGCGCCGGCCAGCAGGTCGTCGGCGGTGAAGTCGTCTGGCCGAGCGGCGCGGGCTGAGCGGGCGAAGCTGACGGCTTCCTCATAGGCCTCGGCGGCCTCGTCCAGGCGGCCCTGACCGCGAGCGAAGTCGCCGAGATCGCAGTTGGCCTGGGCCTTTTCACGGTCGTTGCTCGCCACCCGGAGCATGCGGCTGAGCACCCTTGCCGCCTCCGGCCAGGTCTCGGTGCGGCTCAGGGCGATCAGCTTGGCGCGCAGTTCGGCGAAGGTCTCGACGGGGGCGACCTTGGTCGGTGCGTCGGCGGCCGTCATGACCACGGCCGTGACCGTGGGCGCGGGGGCAGTCTCGGATTTTGACAGGGTCAGCTTGGGCTGGCCGGGCGGATCGATCGCGATGATGGACGGCGGTTCGACCCGTTCAACCGGCTCCGGGGTGACCTCGGCCGGGGCATCGACGGCGGCAATCGGCTCGACGGCCAAGATCGGCGCGAGAACAGGCTCTCGGCCGCCCAGATCGACCGGCGCGACCCTGGGCCGCGATTTCGGTTTCGGTCGCGGGGTCAGGGCGGCGACGAGCAGCAAAGCCCCCGTGATCGCCGCCGCCCAGCCCACGAACGGCCGGTGTGGCTCGAACGGCCCGAGATCGAGGTGTTGCGCCCAGTCCCCCAGGACGCCCCAACCGCCGATAACATACCCCGATGTCGCCAGGATCACCCCGAGGATGATCCCTACGAGCCGAGCCATCATGTCGCCCCCTCAATGACCGCGTTCGTAAGGAGCGGCACGTCACAGCAGCCGAGGGGCGCCGTCGAGCGGTCACAACCGCCAGGGGAAGCCCCCGGCGCAAGCGCTGCCTTATCGGGCGCCATGCGGGCGAGGCGCCTTCAAATCAGCCAGGTGCGGGGGCGGGGATAGGCTTCGCCCTTCAGGAGATAGACCAGGCCCATGATGGTCCTGACCACGAACCAGACGCTGATGGCCCCCATGATCGTGCCGCCCACGATCATGATCGGGATGCCGATCAGCAGCACCAGCAGCGCCAACCCCACGAAGATCAAGGCCAGGCCGATCAGGAACCACCAGATCGACAGCCAGAAGGTGCGGATGGCGAAGATGTAGTGGCTGGCGTTGATCGGCCCGGCTGTGTCGCGATTGAGATAGGCGACGATCAGCCCGACCAGGAAGGTCAGGCCGTTGGTGAAACCCAGCAGATACAAGGCGTAGACGACGATCGGCAGGACCTTGTCCTTCTCGACGCGGTCGGGAGCGGGGGCGATGTCGGTCATGGTCAGATCATCCAGTTGCGAGGCGTGGGATAGGCCTGACCCTTCAACAGCCAGGACAGACCAAGGATGCACCGCATGGCGGCCCAGATGCCGACGGCCGCCAGGATGACCAGGCCGATCCCGGCGATCACCAGCACGCCGCCGATGCACGAGAACAGCAGCCACAGCCAAAAGGTGCGGATCTGGAAGATGTAATGGCTCTGCATCCATTCGGGCGCGGCGGCCTTGCTGACATAGGCCAGGATCGCGCCAATCACCGCCGTAAAGCCGTTGAACGGTCCCAGCGCCAGCAGAATATAGATGATCACCGGCAGGGTCTTGTCGTCCTGCAGGGCGGGCGGCACGGCGGGGTCTTTGATCGGGCTCATGGGACGATGCTCGTCGAAGACGCGGCGGAAGGCAAATGAAGGTCGTGTAAGGCGGCGTCTAGCTTCCTTCTCCCGCAAGTGGAGAGGGATTCCGTCAGACGCTCGGCAGCAGGTCTTCCGGCAGCGCCTGCGGATCGAGCCCCTCGCCGCGGCCCAGCCAGGGTAGCGCCGCCGCCAACAGGATCAGCACGAAGGCCATGCGGGCGGCGATCTCCAGCGCCAGGCCGGTCATGCCGGGGCTGAAGGCCATCAGCAGCATGGCGACCGTGCCGACCGCCAGCAGGCCCATCACCCAGGTCAGCCCCTCGCGCGGGGCCAGCACGCTGGCCATTTCAAAGCGGGCGCGCGGCGCCAGATCGGCGGCCACCCCGGCGACGGCGCGGACCAGCAGCGCGAAGCTGGCCAACCGATCCTCGAACCGGCCGGGGCCGACATAGCTGTGAGCCGCCAGCACAGTCTTGCGACGGCCAAACACCAGGGTCAGCACCCGCCGGCGGCCGCCCTCGCGCGGCCGGGCCAGGCGAAAGATGGTCAGGGTCGATAGGGGAAAGCGCTGCTCGCGCGGGCCGCGACGCTCGACCAGCTCCGCGCCTTCCAGTGTCCAGACCGTTTCCGGCTGGAAGGGGGCGAGGCGGACGCTGTGCGAAAGCGGGCTCACCCCCGGACGGCGGTGATTTCCACCCCGGCCGCGGCGGCGTGGGGGGCCAGGGCCAGGGGCTTTTCGACCCGCACGCGGGCGCGGGTCACGCGGCTGTCGGCGAAACAGGCCTGGGCCAGGCGCTCGGCGAAGGTCTCGACCAGATCGATATGGCCCTCGGCGGCGATGGACAGGGCGGCCTGCAGGATGGTCTCGTAATTGACGGTGTCGCCCAGCTGCTCGCAGTGGCTGGCGGCGACGTCGAGCTCGACATCGATGACCAGGGGCTGTTGGCGGTCGTGCTCATGGTCATAGACGCCGATCCAGGCCCCGACCTTCAGCCCGCGCACGAACACCTTGGTGACGATGATCCGCGCCGGGCTGGGCTGGGTCGCGTCGTTCGGAGCGGTGGGCAGGGGTTGGGCGGCCACGGCGAGACTCTCAGGAACCGATGATGTCCGGCGTGCGCCAGCCCAGATGCTGACCCGCGTCGACCGCGATCATCTGGCCCGTGACCGCCCTTGCGTCAATGAGGTAGCGCAGGGCGGCGGCGATCTCGCCTGGGTTGGCGTGGCGTTGCAACAGGGTTCCGGCCGCCTCGGCCTCGAACTCGCCGGGGGCCTGATGCACCGACGGCAGCACGGGACCGGGGCCTATGGCGTTGACCCGGATGCGCGGCGCCAGGTCCTGGGCCAGGGTCTGGGTCACCCACCACAGTCCGGCCTTCGAGAGGGAATAACTGAAAAACTGCGGATTGGGACGCAGCACGCGTTGATCGACGATGTTGACGATCTGGCCCTCCAACCCATTGGCGGCGTCGGCGGGCAAGGCGGGCAAGGCGGGCAAGGCGGCCGCGAAGGCCTGGGCCAGCACGACGGGGGCGCGCAGGTTGGCGTCCAGATGGGCGTCCCAGCTGGCGCGGGTGGCGCTGACCAGGCGGTCGTCCTCAAAGGTCGAGGCGCTGTTGATCAGCAGGGTGACGGGGCCGAGCGCGGCCTGGGCGCGGGCGATCAGGCCGGCGGTCTGGTCCTCGTCGGCCAGTTCGGCGTCGAGAATGACGGCGCGCTGGCCCAGGGCCGCGATCTCGTCGGCGACGGCCTGGGCTTCGTCGCGGGCCGTGCGGTAGTGGACGGCGACGTCGAAGCCGGCCCGCGCGGCCTCCAGGGCCAGGGCGCGACCGATCCGGCGGCCGGCGCCGGTGACCAGGGCCGCGCCGCGCGAGGTCATCGGTTTAGTCGAAACGACCGAATTCATACATGTTGAGGCCGAGGAGGACGGCCAGGAAGATGACGATGACGCCGATGGCGAGCATGGTGCGGGTCCGTTGTTCAGACTGAAGGTGATGCGGCTTTAGCGGTGCGCGTGGCCGGCCGCAAGCATGGGGCGGGCTTCAAGTCGATGTTTCCCTTCGGAGCTCCAAATCTCCGTCTACCCGGCGAAGGCCGGGGCCCAGGTGAAACCCACGAGCGGCCCGGGATGAATCTGGGTCCCGGCCTTCGCCGGGAAGCCGGAGGTGGGAGGAGATCGGTGTGGACTGACCTGTGCGAGAAGAAAGGCTAAGCTGCCCCCCATGCTCTGGCGCCGCCACGTCGAACCCTTCACCCGCCCAATGGTCTTCGCGTGGTTTCGCCTCAGGCGCGGCCTGACGCTCGGCGTGCGCGGGGTGGTCACCGATGACGAGGGCCGGGTGCTGATGGTGCAGCACACCTATGTCCATGGCTGGCACCTGCCCGGCGGCGGGGTGGAGCGCGGCGAGACGGCCGAGACGGCGGTGATCCGGGAACTGCAGGAGGAGGCCGGCGTCCGGGTGATCGGGCCGGTGACCCTGGTCTCGGTGCATAGCAATGAGCGCCACCATCTCGGCGACCACGTGCTGGTCTATCGCGTCCAGGCCTGGGAGCCCTGCCCTTCCAGCGCCCAGGGCGAGATCAGCGAGGTCGGCTGGTTCGCGCCCGACGCCCTGCCAGGCGACGTCACGCCGGGCAATCGCAAGCGCATCGCCGAGGGCTTCCACGGGGCGGAACCCGACCCAATGTGGTGAGATCGAAAGATCAGCCCTTCCCCAGTGATCAACGATCATTAAAATGAGTGTTTGAACGAGGTCCGCCGTCTCCCCAGATGAGAGCGGCCCCAGCCCGGAGGAGCACAGCATGCGCGACTATCTGAAGTTCTATATCGATGGCCAGTGGGTGCAGCCCAAGGGCTCCCAGACGGTGGACGTGATCAATCCCGCCACCGAGGCCGTCGCTGGCCGGGTGACCCTGGGCACGGCCGAGGACGTCGACTTGGCGGTCCGCGCCGCCCGCAAGGCCTTCGCCACCTTCTCGGTCACTAGCCGCGAAGAGCGCGTCGACCTGCTTGAGCGGATCATCGCCGAATACCAGAAGCGCTTCGAGGACATGGCGAAAGCCATCACCGAGGAGATGGGCGCCCCGTCGTGGTTGGCCCAGCGCGCCCAGGCCGCCATGGGCATCGCCCACGTCCAGACGGCGCTGCAGGTGCTGAAGGACTACAAGTTCGAGGAAGACCGCGGCACGACCCATCTGGTCAAGGAGCCGATCGGCGTCTGCGCCTTCATCACCCCGTGGAATTGGCCGGTCAACCAGATCGCCTGCAAGGTGGCGCCCGCCCTGGCCGTCGGCTGCACCATGGTGCTCAAGCCCTCGGAAGTGGCGCCGTTCTCGGCCCAGATCTGGACCGAGATCCTGGCCGCCGCCGGCGTGCCGGCCGGGGTGTTCAACCTGGTCAATGGCGACGGCCCGGTGGTCGGCGCGGCGCTCAGCTCGCACCCGGAAGTCGACATGGTGTCGTTCACCGGCTCGACCCGCGCGGGCATCGAGGTGGCCAAGAACGCCGCCCCGACCGTCAAGCGCGTGCACCAGGAGTTGGGCGGCAAGAGCCCCAACATCATCCTCGACAATGCCGACTATGAGCGCGCGGTCGGCGGCGGCGTGGCCTCGGTGATGATGAACTCGGGCCAGTCGTGCAACGCGCCGACCCGGATGCTGGTCCCGCAAAAGCGTATGGACGAGGTGATCGCCATCGCCAAGGCCGCCGCCGACGCTCACACGGTGGGTGACCCGAACGGCAATTCCAAGATGGGCCCGGTGGTCTCTGAGGTGCAGTGGAACAAGATCCAGGGCCTGATCCAGAAGGGCGTCGACGAGGGCGCCACCCTGGTCTCGGGCGGCCCTGGCAAGCCGGAAGGGCTGGAGGTCGGCTACTATGTCAAGCCAACCGTCTTCGCCAATGTCACCCCCGACATGACCATCGCCAAGGAAGAGATCTTCGGCCCGGTGCTGGCCATCCTCGGCTATGATGGGGTCGACCAGGCCGTGGCGATCGGCAACGACACCGAATACGGCCTGGCCGCCTACATCTCCGGCAACGACCCGGCCGAGGTGCGGGCCGTGGCCTCCAAGCTGCGGGCCGGCCAGGTGATCCTCAACGGCGCGGGGACCGACCTGATGGCTCCGTTCGGCGGTTACAAGATGAGCGGCAACGGCCGCGAATGGGGTGACCACGCCTTCGGCGAGTTCCTCGAAACCAAGGCCGTGCTGGGTTACTCGTCGAACGTGGCGGCAGAGTAACGAGATTGGGGACAGGCGCATGCGCCCGTCCCCTTTCAGACTCCGCTCATCCCGGCCTTCGCCGGGATGAGCGGATTGATACAGCAGGTCTTGTTGACGCTTGGGCAGCCTTTACCCTCACGTCAGGCGGCGTTAGCTCCCGCCCAACAACGATAATCGACCGGGAGAGAAACGATGGACGGCGGCGATAGCCTCGCGAGCGCGCGCGACCCCAGCACCGCGCCGTTCAAGCCGCTGGCGATGAAGGGCCCGGAGATCACCGTCGATCGGCGGGCTGACGGCAGCATCGTCATCACCTCCAACCATCCGCCCGGCGACAGCCCACGCACCATCAGCCACCTGCTGGCTGAAAAGGCCGCGCTGCATCCCGACCGGCCCTATCTGAGACAGCGCGAGCCTGGCCACGGCCCGTGGCGGCAAATGACCTACGGCCAGGCCCAGCGGGCGGCGGAGGGGGTCGCCCAGTGGCTGCTGGACCAGGGCGTCACCGCCGACGACAGCGTGATGATCCTGTCGGGCAATTCCATCGAGCATGCCCTGATGACGCTCGGGGCCTATGGGGCCGGGGTCCCCGCCGCCCCGATCAGCCCGGCCTACAGCCTGATGTCGGCCGACCACGGCAAGCTCAAGCACTGCTTCGACAAGGTCGCCCCGCGCGTGGTCTTCGCCCAGTCCGGCACGATGTTCGACAAGGCCATCGCCGCCTTGCGAGCGATCAATCCCGACCTGCTGCTGGTCACCGCCGACGGGACCGGAGAAGGCGCCGTCGCCTTCGACACGGTCGCCGCCACGCAGCCCCGGGATGTGGCCGCCCAACGCGAGACGCTCACCCCCGCCACCGTCGCCAAGTACCTGTTCACCTCTGGCTCGACCGGCATGCCCAAGGGCGTGCCCCAGACCCACGCCATGATGGCGGGCGTCATCGCCGGCCAGGAAGGCCTGCGCACCGACGAGCGCACCGACGAGCTCGCTGACAGCCTGGAATGGATGCCCTGGAGCCATATCTCGGCCGGCAATATCGGCTTCAACGCCGTGATCTGGAACGGCGGCACCTTGTGGATCGACGAGGGCAAGCCGCTGCCGGGGATGTTCGAGACCACGATCAAGAACCTCTACGAGGTCTCGCCCATCGTCTTCGGCTCTGCCCCGATCGCCTTCTCGATGCTGGCCGGGGCCATGGAAGCCGATCCGGTGCTACGCGCCGCGTTCTTCAAGAACCTGCGCTACATGGCCTATGGCGGGGCGACGCTGTCGGACGACGTCTACACGCGGATGCAGGCCCTGGCCGTGGCCGAGACCGGTCATCGCGTGCCGCTGGCCACGATGTATGGGGCGACGGAGACGCAAGGCATCACCCTGACCCACTGGATCACCGAGCGGGTCGGGCTGGTCGGCCTGCCGCTGCCGGGCATCGCCCTGAAGCTAGCGCCATCGGGTTCGAAATACGAGGTGCGGGTCAAGGGGCCGACGGTGGCCAGCGGCTATCACAAGGACCCGGAGAAGACGGCGGCGGCCTTCGACGAGGAAGGCTTCTACAAACTTGGGGATGCGGCGCGGTTCGTCGATCCGGACGACCCGTCCAAGGGCCTGGTGTTTGACGGCCGAGTGACCGAGGACTTCAAGCTCGACAGCGGCACCTGGGTCAGCGTCGGCGTGCTGCGCCCCGACCTGGTGGCCGCCTGCAGCCCCTATGTTCATGACGCGGTGATCGTCGGCCAGGACAGGCCGTTCGTCGGGGCAATGGTCTGGCCGTCACCCGCCGGCCTGGCGGCGCTGGTCGCCGATCCGGGGCCGGGCACGCCACTGGACAAGCTGACGGTGATCCTGCGCGCGCGGATCGGGGCGTTCAACGCGGCGGCCGGCGGCTCGTCGCGGCGGGTGAGCCGGGTGGTGATCCTCACCGAACCGCCGTCCATCGACGCCGGCGAGATCACCGACAAGGGCTATGTGAACCAGCGCGCGACCCTGGAGCGCCGGGCGGGGCTGGCGGCGGCGTTGTATGCGAGCGCGCCGGTGGAAGGGGTGATCGTCGTCTGAGGTTCAGGGACGTGCTGGGGGCACGCGCAAGTGCATGTCCCCAGTCCGTTCACCGCCTCTATCGTTCGCCATCTCCCTCCACGGACGCCTCCCAACTCAGCGCCCCGCGATCCAGCACGATCGTCTTGTCGGAATAGCCCGTCGCCATCAGACCCGCCGGCTTGGCGGGGATGGCCGAGGCGCCACGCGGCCAGCCGTCGTGGATCTCGACGACCGCCACCTCGACCTTGCCGGCAGCCTTGGCGGTGAAGCTGAGGGTGACGCCGTTGGGGTCAGGGGCGTGGTAGGACAGGCTGCTCCATTCACCCGCCGTGGTGGGCAGGATCAAGGGGCGGCCGTTCAGGCGCGGCTCGCTCAAGGCCAGGCTGGGGCGCAGACGCAGGGTCAGCACCTCGGCGCCCGGGCTGGGCAACGCGCGGATCAGCAACCGGTCGCCGGAGCGGTTGATGGTCAACACCGGTCGCTCGACCGGCAGCACGGCGGTCGGCGCCATCCACACCGGCTCGCGATAGAGCGGCGGATAGGCCTTGAGCACCGGCGCCGCGCCGCCGTCGGACAGCACCACTTTCGACCACGGGTCCAGCCGCGGCTGAGGCGAGACGCGCCAGGCCGTGCCCATCGACAGGTCGGCCAGGTGGCTGGCCTCGGCCAGGCGCGGGCGGGTGGGTCCGCTGTCGCCGATTCCGGCATGGATCAGCAAGCCGGCGCCCGCCACGGCCGCGACGCCGGCGAAGATCGGCGACCAGCGATAGGCGGCGAAATCGAAGGCCAGCGGGATCAGGGCTGGGGCGGCCAGGATCGCGAATACCGCCAGCACAGCGGGCTCCATCAGGCCCACACCGGCGAAGGTCCAAGCCCCCCACGAGCCCAGCTGGGCCACGACAGCGGTGGCCACCAGGCAGACGACCAGGGTCATCAGCCAGGCCACCCGTCGATCGCGCGTGCCGCCGACGGCGGTGACCAAGGCCGCCACCAGGCTGGCGGCCAGCAACGGCCAGGCCAGCATCACCGAGCCTCCGGGCAGCAGGGCCTGGGTCGTGATCGTCAGGGCCAACAGCACCAGCAGCGCGCCCAGCCAGGCGCCCCAGACCCCGACCGCCCGGCCCAGGCTCAGCCACGCCAGGACGATCACCGCGCCGGCCATGCCCAGGCCGACGGGATCGAACCCGCCGACCAGGCTGCAGGCCCCGCCGACAAGGGCGGCGATGACGGTGATCCACATCCGGCCCGTGCCGCGCGCCTGCAGGATCAGCACGCTCAGGCACACCCCGATCAGCAGGATCCCCGCTCCAGGGAGCAGGACGTTGAACTGGCCGAGCACGGCGTAATAGCGCTGCTGGTCGGCGATGCCGATCAGGCGTCCAGCCAGGTGGAGGGCCAGGACGGCGCTGGTGGCCAGCAGTAGAAAGCCGGCGATGCCCCGCAGGATCTCCAGCGGCTTGACCCCGAAGGTGGTCAGGGCGCGAAAGCCGGTGAAGGCGATCAGCGCCCCCGCCAGGCCCAGGATCACCCAGCCGCCCCAGACGGGATAGGCCACGAGCCCCAGGGCCAGGACGTCGGAATAGATCAGGTCCGGCGCCTTGGCCGGCAAGGCGGCGCCATTGGCTAGGGCGCGGACCACCGGCAGGGCTTGGTCGCCCAGGTTCTGCAGGCTGCCCTGGTTGAGGTGGTCGGGGGTGGCCAGCGGCGTGTGATAGGCCAACTGGTCGTCGATGAAGGCGAAGTTCAGGCCCGGCAGACCGGCGCGCAGGGCGTGGGTGAAGTCGGTGTCGTTGGGCATGCGCTGATAGACGGCGGCGGCCAGGGAGTTGGCGGTCGGCTGGTGTGCGGTCCCGGCATAGAGACGCAGCAGGTCGCCGCTGTCGGTTCCGGTCTGGAACATGGCCGCGCGGCCGGCGTCGCCCCGGGCCTCCATATTGATCACCACGCCCACATGCTCGCGCAGCGGATCGCGGGCGAAGAAGGCCTCGGCGCCCAGCAGGCCGGGCTCCTCGCCGTCGGTGAACAGGAAGATCACGTCGCGGGCCGGCGGCGGGCCGGCCTTCAGGGCGCGAGCGATCTCCAGGGCGGCGGCGACCCCGGCCGAGTCGTCGGCCGCGCCGGGCGAGTTATGGACGGTGTCATAGTGGCTCATCACCAGCACGGCGGGCGCTTGCGGGTCTGTTCCGGCCAGGGTGGCGACGATGTTCTGCACCGCGCCGACGGCGGTGGCGCGGGGCGACCACTTGGCGGCGTCGCGCACGCCTTCGCCGGCCCGCACGAAAACGTCCAGCCCGAGGCCGCTGGCTCGGCCCATCAGGTGGTCGCGCACCCGGACGATCTCGGCCGAGCCGATGGGGTGAGGTTTGGCGCCAATGGCGCGGACATCGACCATGGCGCGGCCGGCCGAGAACTGGTCGGCGGGGGCGTTGGCGGGGAGGGGAGCGGGCGTGCGCAGCGCCAGGTTGGCGATCGCCAGGCCCAGCAGCAGGCAGATCCAGACGCCAAGCAGCCTGATGGTCTTCATGCGAGCGCCTCCGCAGCGAATACCCCAGGGGCAAGGTGGGACTGTTCGGGATTCGATAAAAGCCGCGCGCAACGAAAAGGGCGACCCGGTTTCCCGGATCGCCCTTCGTTTGTCATGCTGGAAGCGGACGACGGTGAGCCGTCGACCCTTTTCCGGGTCGTCCTAGAACTTCGACCGCAGAGTCACGCCGTAGGTGCGGGGCGCGCCGAGGAAGGCGTCATAGGTGATGGTGTCAACGGCCGGACGGTAGGTGGGATTGGCCGCGTTGACGCCCGACGAGCCTTGCAGGAAGCCGTTGAAGGCCACTTGCTTGTACTCTTCGTCGAACAGGTTCTGACCCCACAGCTCGACGGTCCAATGATCGTCAGCTGCGCCCAGGGCGACGCGAGCGTTCACCAGGGTGTAGGCCTCCTGCATCTTCGGTGGGAACAGGTCGGAGCCGGTGTTGTAGTCTGACGAGTACTTGGCGCCGACGTTGAAGCGGGCCTTCATGTTGTCGCCGACCGGATGCTCATAGCTGAGCGAGCCCGACAGCGAATATTTGGGGGCCAGCGACAGCCGGCTGCCCGGCAGTAGGGACAGCGCGCCGCCCGGATCGTTGGGGACCTTCTGGTCGCCATATTCGGTCTTGGCATAGGTGAAGCCGCTTTGAACAGAGAGGCCGCGCACCGGTGTGAACCACAGGAAGTCGGCGTCGACGCCCCTGGAAGTCACTTCGGGAACCGGCCGCACCACGAACGAGGTGCCCAGGAAGGTGTTCAGCTGGAAGTCGCTGAACTTTTGATAGAAGCCGGTGACGTTCAGCAAGACCGTGCGGTTGAAGAGGGTGTTCTTCATGCCGATTTCGTAGCTATCGACGAATTCGGCCGGGAACGAGGTGTTGCTGATCGGCTTGATCGGCAGGCCGGGCGTCAGGCCAGCGACGGTGCCGTCGCTCGACTGCGAGCGGTCGAGATTGAAGCCGCCACCCTTGTAGCCGCGGGCGTACGAGGCATAGGTGAACACTTCCGGCGAGATGCGGTACGCGGCCTTGAGCGTGCCGCTCCACTCCTTGTCCGAACGCTTCTGGGTATAGCCGCGGTTGTTGAACGCGGGGTTGGCCCAAGGCAGGCAGAGATTGGCCAGCACGGGGCCGACATTGGCCGCGCCGACGATCCCGGCGATGGCTCCGGCGCGGCTGAGGGCCGTTCCGCAACCCACACCGCCGTCACTCAAGGTCTGGTAGGTGTCGACGGTCTTTTCGTCGATGCTGTAGCGCAGGCCGGCCGTGAGTTCGAAGGCGTCGGTGACATGCCAGGTGTCGTTGGTGAACAGCGCGATGGTCGTGGCGCGTTGCTTGTAGCTGTCATAGAGGCCTTGGCCCGGCGTGAAGCTGGTATTGGGCGCTCGTCCCGTCAGCAGCGCCACGAAGTTGGGCACGCCGCCCGGCGTCACGGCCGCCGACAGCAGGCGACCCAGATACTGTTCGTAGTCGCGGCCGTAGAGGAAGTTGGCCTTGTTTTCCAACCGCTCGTCGGCCAGGAATGCGCCAACCAGCCAGTCGAACTTGGCGGTCTTGCCGGCCAGTCGCAGTTCCTGGGTGTAGGTCGTGAACTCGGCGTAGTTGGTGCCGTCCTTGTTGCGATAGGCCAGGTCGGCGTCGGTGAAGTCGGAATCCTGACCGTTGTCGGTGCGCCAGTTGCGGATCGCCGAGATCGAGGTCAGATCGCCGAACGGGGTCTCGATATTGCCTTCCAGCGAGACGCCCTTGTCTTCGACCGACGAGGGCGCGCCGCGGTTCTGGTATTCGACGCGGGCATAGGGGTCGGCTGGGTTGGCCAAGGCTGGCCCGCCGTTGACGATAGCCAGGACGCCCGCGGTCGGGCCGGTGCGGATCTGCACGGCGCCGCAGCAGTTCTCGTCGCGCTTGGTATAGTCACCGATCAGCTTGAACGTGGCGTTGTCGTCCGGCACGAACAGCAGCTGGCCGCGGACGGTGTAGAAGCCTTGGTCGCCGTCCTGCTTGCGGTCGCTCGGGCCCTTGCCGTTGACGACTTCGTTGTAGCCATTGCGCTCGCGGGCCGCGACATAGAGCCGGCCGGCCAGGGTCTCTGTGCCAAACAGCGGACCGGTGACCGAGGCCGAGACGCCATGGGCGTTATAATTGCCGGCGGTCAGTTCGGCGCTGGCGCCAAAGCCGAACTCGGGCTCCTTGGTGATGATGTTGATGACGCCGGCCGAGGTGCTCTTGCCAAACAGCGTGCCTTGCGGGCCCTTCAGGACCTCGATGCGTTCCATCTCGCCCAGGTCGCCGAACGACACGCCGTTACGCGGGCGATAGACGCCGTCGATCACGACGCCGACCGAGCTTTCCAGGCCGGGATTGTCGCCGACGGTGCCGACGCCGCGGATGCGGGCGGTGGTCGAGGCTTCCGAGGTGGTCGAGGTGACGGTCAGGCCGGGGGTCAGGATCGTCAGATCCTTGATGTCCTTGATGCCAGTGTCTTGCAGAAGCTTGGCGCCAATGGCGGTGACCACGACCGGCACGTCCTGCAGGTTCTGTTCACGCTTCTGGGCGGTGACGACAATGCTGTCGACGGTGGGAGTGTCTGTCGTGGACTGGGCCTGAGCCGCCAGCGGGGTCAGGCCGGCGAGCACGACGGCTGACGCCGTGCCGCAAAGCACCTTCGTAAAGCGCATTTCCTACCTCGGTTTTGTTTTATGACGTGAGCGCTTGCATCGCCCCCGCCTTTTGATTTGGTCCAGCCCGAACGATTGTTCGAATTGACACGAAACGGTTACGGCCGCGCTGGACGCCGGGCAAGGAGAAACCCTGTGGATTAAAGGTTTCCGGCCTGCTGTTGCGCGGATGCGACAGCGCATGGCGACCATCCTAGACTTTCCGTTGGCCGGAAACGGCGGCTTGCCAGCTTGCGTCGGCGGGCGGGGCGGCTCATCTCCTGGGCATGCCGATCTCCCCCGCCTATCGCCCTGATCCAGTGTTCATGCGTTTGGGACCAGACTTCGCCGATCCAGTCGGACCCGCCGACTTCCCCCAAACCATGCTACGCTTCCGCAACGACCGCGCGGCCGCGAGCGTGGGACTCGACGTGCTGACCGATTCCGAGTGGCTGGACCATTTCGCGCGGTTCAGTCCCTTGCCCGGCAACCAGCCGGGGCCGCTGGCCATGCGCTATCACGGCCACCAATTTCGCAGTTACAACCCCGACCTGGGCGACGGGCGCGGCTTCCTGTTCGCCCAACAGCGCGAGATCGGCGGCGACCGGTTGCTCGACCTGGCCACCAAGGGCTCGGGCCAGACGCCGTGGTCGCGTTCGGGCGATGGGCGGCTGACCCTGAAGGGCGGGGTGCGCGAGATCTTGGCCGCGACGATGCTGGAGGCCTTGGGCGCGCCGACCTCGCGGGCCTTCTCACTGGTCGAGACCGGCGAGGACCTGGTGCGCGGCGACGAGCCCAGCCCGACCCGCTCGGCGGTGCTGACGCGGCTGTCGCACAGCCATGTCCGGTTCGGCAGCTTTCAGCGCCACGCCTTCGCCGAGCGGCCGGACCTGGTCACCGTGCTGGTCGATCACGCGGTCGAGACCTACTACCCGCACGTCGCCGACCAGCCCGACCGGCCCAAGGTGTTGCTGGAACAGGTGGTCGTGGCCAGCGCCAAACTGCTGGCCCGGTGGATGGCGGCCGGTTTTGTGCACGGGGTGCTCAACACCGATAACATGGTGGTCACGGGCGAAAGCTTCGACTACGGCCCCTGGCGGTTCCTGCCGAAGAACGATCCGAATTTTACGGCGGCCTATTTCGACCATCAGGGCCTGTACAGTTTCGGCCGCCAGCCCGAGGCGGTGTTCTGGAACCTGCAACAGCTGGCCGGCTGCCTGGCCCAGGTCACCGACCAGGCGGGGCTCGTCGCCGCGCTCAACAGGTTTTCCGATCTCTATCGCGACGCGCTCCGCGCGGCGATGCTCGACCGCATGAGCGTAAAGAGCCGCTCGACCCAGGACGATATCGATCTGGTGCAGGCGGCGTTTGGAGCCTTGGCCGCAGGCGGCGACGCGCTGCGCTGGGAGCCGTTCTTCTTCGACTGGTTCGGGGGAGAGGCGTCGCAAGCCCGCGCCTTGGCCGGGCCGCGCGGCGACCTCTACGGCCAGGAGGCGTTCGTGGATTTGCGTCGCCGGCTGTCGAGCTTCGAGGCCGACCGCCCCGAGCGGCTGGACAGCCCCGTCTTCGCGCGCGCCGAGCCGGAGGAAATGCTGATCGACGAGGTCGAGGCCCTCTGGGCGCCGATCGCCGAGGCCGACGACTGGTCGCCTCTGTACGCCAAGCTGGCCAGGCTGGAGGAGAGCCGTGTCGCCTATGCGTTAGGAGACTGACATACGGGTGAGACAAATCTGCCGCATGCTGACTTTTCCGGCATAAGGCAGGAACAAACGTCAAGCTTCAGCCTTACACTGACTGGAGCACGCCCGACGGGTGATTGGCTGGTGGAGAATTTCGCATGCGTTTCTTCCAACCCGTAATGCTGGTCTGCGCGGTGGCCATGTCGTTCATCGGCGCCCTGGGCCTTCCCGGCTGCGCCCGCGCCATCGGCGAGTGTCTGCAAGACAAGCACAAGCTGGCTTAGCAGCCTTCCTGCTCCCCTTGCGGGAGAAGATGGCGGCCGAAGGCCGACGGATGAGCGGTCTCGCTGGCCCATTGCCGTTCGCGGTTGACCGCGCCATCGACCCCTCATCCGACCGGCTTCGCAGGCCACCTTCTCCCGCAAGGGCAGAAGGAATTCCAATCACCCCAACCACGGCGCCGATCCCATGGCCTTGGCCAGGAACGCGATCAGCACCTCCACCCGCGCCGGGCGGATCGTGCTGGGCGGGGTGACCAGGTGCAGGGCGATGGGCGGCGGCGCCCAGTCGGCCAGGACTTCTTCCAGCAAGCCGTCCCGCACATCGCGCCACACCAGGAAGTCAGGCTGCATGGCCAGGCCCAGGCCCGCCAACAGCGACGGCCGCAGGATATCGGCGTTGTTGACCCGCAAGGGGCTGTGCAGGCTGACGGCATATTGTCCGTGTTCCGCATGCTCGAACCGCCAGACGTCCTTGGACTTGCTGTTGGTGTAGAACATGCCGCTCATCGTGCTCAGGTCCTTGGGATGGCCGGGCCGGCCGTGCTGGTTGAAATAGGCCGGCGCGCCGACCAGCATCACCCGAACCGGGCACAGACGACGCGCCAGCAGGCTGGAATCCTCCAGGGCCGAGATGCGCAGCGCCAGATCAAAGCCGTCCTCGACGATGTCGACCAGTTGGTCCGATAGGGACAGTTCGATCGACACCTCGGGATACAGGGCGAAGAACGCCGGCAAGGCCGGTCCCAGATGGGCGATGCCGAACGACATCGGCGCGGCCACCCGCACCAGGCCGCGTGGCGTGGCCGACTGGGCCGAGGCCTCGGCCTCCAGCGCCTCGCCCTCATGCAGCATGTGGGTCGCCCGATGCAGCGAAGCCCGCCCGGCCTCGGTCAGCGACAGCCGGCGCGAGGTGCGGTGAAACAGGGTGGCGCCCAGCCGCTGCTCCAGCCGGCCGACGGCCTTTGAGACCGTGGCCTTCGACAGGTTCAATTGCTCGGAAGCGCCGACGAAGGAGCCGGTCTCGGCCACCTTGGCGAACACGGCCCAGGCCTCGAAGTCAGGAAGTTTCATCTCGATCTCCGTTTTCCCGGCGAGGCCGGGACCCAGATGGCAAGGCTTAGATGGGCTCCAGCAGACTCAGAGTTTTTCCAATCATCCCCACCGCTTGGATCTGAGTCCCGGCCTTCGCCGAGAAGGTGGATGGAAGCAAAAATAGAAACGGTTTGTTTCGATCATTTCCATTTCGGATCGCGATGCAAGAGATCATCTTCTCCGCACCGGAGAGGGCCACACGGTCTCCTCCCCCAACAACCTTCTGAGGAGATTTCGAAATGATCGATGTCAGAACATTCGATAGCCTCGGCGGCGCCAACCACGGCTGGCTCGACGCCAAGCATCACTTCTCGTTCGCCGGCTATCACGACCCCTCGCGCGCCCATCACGGCGCCCTGCGGGTTTGGAACGACGACACCATCGCTGCGGGCACGGGGTTCCCGCCCCATCCGCACGCCGACATGGAAATCATCACCTATGTTCGGGAGGGCGCGATCACCCACCAGGACAACATGGGCAATTCGGGCCGCACCGAGGCCGGCGACGTTCAGGTGATGAGCGCCGGCACCGGTATCCGGCACTCGGAATATAATCTGGAAGGCGACACGACCAAGATCTTCCAGATCTGGATCATCCCGAACAAGCGCGGCGAAGGTCCCGCCTGGGGCGCCAAGCCTTTCCCCAAGGGCGACCGCTCCGGCAAGTTCGTGGCCCTGGCCAGCGGGTTCGAAGCCGATAATGACGCGCTGCCGATCCGGGCCGACGCCCGGGTGCTCGGCGCGACGCTGAAGGCCGGCGAGACCACCGAGTACGCGCTCGGCGCGGACCGCAAGGGGTATCTGGTGCCTTCGACCGGCAAGGTCGAGGTCAATGGCGTAACCCTCAACACCCGCGACGGCGCGGCCATCCAAGACGTGGCGGTTCTGATCATCAAGGCTGTCGAGGACGCTGAACTCGTGCTCGTCGACGCCGCCTAGATGTTCGCCCGCCTCTTCTAACCGAAATCCAAACGCCAACCCGACGTTTCCAAGGAGGCTTTCATGCCCAAGGTTCTCGTTCTCTACTATTCCGCTTACGGCCACATCGAGACCATGGCCAACGCCGTCGCCGAGGGCGCCCGCGCCGCCGGCGCCACCGTCGACATCAAGCGCGTGCCGGAACTGGTGCCCGAAGAGGTCGCGATCAAGTCCTATTACAAGATGGATCAGACCGCCCCGATCGCCACGATCGCCGACCTGGAAAACTACGACGCGATCATCGTCGGCACGGGCACCCGCTTTGGCCGCATGGCCTCGCAGATGGCCAGCTTCCTCGATCAGGCCGGCGGCCTCTGGGCGCGCGGCGCGCTGAACGGCAAGGTCGGCGCGGCCTTCACCTCGTCGGCCACCCAGCACGGCGGTAACGAGACCACGCTGTTCTCGATCATCACCAACCTGCTGCACTTCGGGATGACCATCGTCGGCTTGCCCTATAGCCACCAAGGCCAGATGACCCTGGAGGAAATCGCCGGCGGCGCGCCCTACGGCGCCACCACCATCGCCGGCGCCGACGGCTCGCGTCAGCCCAGCCAGATCGAGCTGGACGGCGCCCGCCACCAGGGCGAGCTGGTCGCCAAGACCGCAGCGAAACTGTTCGGCTAAGCCAAGCCAAGCGCGGATCGTTCAAGAAAGGCGATCCGCGCCAGGGTCTGGAGCATTTTTCGAGCGAAGTGGTTGCGGTTCGCGTGAAGAAAAATGCGTTAAAACAGAAGATTAGAGCTCACGGCCTGGCGCAGTCAGGTCGGGAAATGCTTTAGCCCTCCCCCGGAACCGATCGCCAAGACCGGCTGGCTCTCCCCCAGGAGCCAACCGGTTTTTCCTTCACCGCCCATCTCCATCCCTCAACCCAAAGGGGTAGACCCATGCGTCGTCGCCAAGACAGCCTGCTGGCAAACCTCTGGAAGCTGGCGATATTGCTGTTCACCGTCCGTCTGCTGGCCCGCCGCTACCGCCGCGCCTGAGGCGCGCCCCGAACCCGCCCTAGACTTCGAAGGTGACGCCCTGCGCCAGCGGCAGGGTGGTCCCATAGCTCGCGGTGTTGGTGGCGAGGCGCATGTAGGCCTTCCAACTGTCGGAGCCAGCCTCGCGGTCGCCGCCGGTCTCCTTTTCGCCGCCGAACGCCCCGCCGACCCGTCCACCCAGGTCCGAAAACCGCCAGAAAAAAAGCGGCCGCCAGAGCGACAGAAAACGGCCAATGAGCAGACCTCATGTCCTCCGGGACATTTTCAGCCTCGCGCTAGAGTAACGACGGTGTACGGCTCGGGTCGCATCGAGAGCGACGCAACGGAAGTCTATCTCGGGCGGTGAATATTCGTCCATTTGTGGAAGCTCGGGACTGTCGCGTTTTTTCGTTAGAATCAAAGAATTAACCACTCCATCTGTCGCATAGGCTCCCTGAATTCAGGGTGCGGCGCCGGCCGCGCTTGCGACTCCGTGACAGATGCGTCATAAGGCGGCTCACAAGTAGGATTTCGGCCACCATCGTGAACCGGCCGAGCCTCCGCTTTTAGAGCCGCCCGACAGTAATTTTCCGGGTTTCTAGGGGCGTTTTTGTCGGGGGGCGGTTCGCCCTCGCCGCGCAGGACACGAGTTTTGTTTACCAAGTCGCAGACGTGCGCGGATACGCGCGCGCTGGTCGGCGCCGTATTGGTCGGATCCGCCACGGGTCTGGCGCTCGGCGGCGTTTACCTCGCGGGGGGCATGGCCCAAGCCGCGAGCCAGCACGCTCAAGTCTCTCGCCTGGCCGACGGCGCCGAGGGGAATTTCTCCGACACGGCGCTGTACCAGGCTGCGTCTCGGATGGATGCCGGCGCGCTCGCCATCGCCCGCCGTCACGATCCCTACACCGTTTCCGGCGGCGCCCAGCGCGACCGCCAGTCGGCCCTGCTGGTCGAGCGCCTGGAGCAGCGCCGAGCCAGTGACGACGATCGTCAGCCCCTGTTGCTGCGCGCCAGCTTCGGCGGCCCGTTCAACCCGGCCGTCGCGCCGTTTCGCCTGACCAACGCCTTGGAAAGCTCGCGTGAACTCGAGTGCCTTTCCGAGGCGGTCTATTACGAGGCCCGCGGCGAGACTCCCAGTGGCCAGGCGGCCGTGGCCCAGGTGGTGCTCAACCGCGTGCGCCACCCCTCGTTCCCCAAGTCGATCTGCGGCGTGGTGTTCCAGGGCGCCTACACCCACACCGGCTGCCAGTTCAGCTTCGCCTGCGACGGCTCGATGCGCCGGGGCCGCGAAGTCGGCGCCTGGAACCGCGCCCAGAAGATCGCCGCGCGGGCCTTGTCGGGCGCCGTGATGAGCGAAGTCGGCGCGGCCACCCACTTCCACACCACCGGCGTCGCGCCGGGCTGGGGTCCGCGCCTGCTGCGCGTCGCCCAGGTGGGCATGCACGTGTTCTACCGCTTCGGCGGTCGGGCCGGCGCGCCGGACGCCTTCAGCCGCACGCCGCGTCCGTCGACGGCCGACGATCTGCCGAGCGTCACCCTGGCCAGTCTGGCCACCACAACGACCGCTGACGGCAAGTCGTCGGCGCCGGCCATCCAGGTGGCCAGCGCCCTCGTGCTGCCCTCGGTCCAAGCTCCGGCCACCGCGCCGGGCGGCATGGGCGGACCCCTGGGTCCGGTGTCCGAGCCCGCCTCGGCCCCCGCCATGCACCCGACCAAGACCTCGTCGGCGACGGCGGGCGACGCAGTCAAGGTGTCATCGGCGGCCGCGACCGGAGCTGCTTCCTAAGCGCGCCGGGCATGTGGCTGCTGGCGAAGCGCATCTGCTTGGCCCGCTTGCCGACGAAATAATGCAGGTCCCTGCCGTGAACGGCGCGCCAGATCACCTCGGCGGCGTCCTCCACGGGATAGACCGGCAGGCCGCCGGCCTTCAGCACGTCCGACATGTTGGCGTTGCTGCCAGGCTGGCTGGCGTTGAGGATCGGTGTCTCGACGAACCACGGCATGACGCAGGCCACGCCAACGCCGTGGGCCTTCCATTCGATGTCCAACGCCTCCGACAGGCCTCGAACCGCGAACTTGGTGGCCGAATAGACCGCCAGGCTGGGCGAGCCGTACAGGCCCGCGCAGGACGAGATGTTGATCAGACGCGAGCCCGGCGTGGCTTTCAGGAACGGCAGGGCGGCGCGGGCGCCGTTGACCACGCCCTTGATGTTGATGTCCAACTGCAGGTCGATATCGGCGTCGTCGTGACTCTCGAATGGGCCAAAGCGCGCGACGCCGGCATTGTTGAGCAGAACATCTACCCGGTTTTCGGTCAGGGCGGCGAAGTTCGTGAGGGCGGTGGTCCAGGCGGCGCGGTCGCGGACGTCCAGCTTGAAAATCGCGCCATGGGCCGGGCCGATTGCGACCAGGGCGGCTTTCAACCCGACCGCGTCGATATCCGACAGCCCGACGAACCAGCCCTCGGCGACGAAGCGCTTGGCGCAGGCCAGGCCGATGCCGCTGGCGGCGCCGGTGATAAAGACGGCCTTGCGGCCTTCCGCTTTGGCGCTCACGTGTTCCCCTCCCTTTTCTTTGTTATCACTGATCAGACGCCCGGGAGGGCAGTGTGGTCAAGTCGGGGATGGCAGTGGGGACATGCACGTGTGCGTGTCCCCAAACGTCAGCCCGCCAAGGTCTCGTCCACCACCTCGGCTGTAGGGCCGTTCTTGAGAATGGACTCGATCGCGTTCTTGGCCGAGGCCTTAGAGGCGTAGCCCTCGGTCGAGAACATCGTCTCGCCGTTGGAAGCGACGAAATTCACGCGGAACTCGTCCTTCTTGTCCTTCTTGATCACGAACTTGTAAGCCATGGGGGGCGCTCCACTGGTACCGTGCCTTGTCGATGAACCGACGCGGCAACCTCGCCTTGGTGGCGAGAGGCGTCAATCTCCGGCGCTTGCGTCCGGCGGCGCGAGGCGCAACTTTTACAAATCCTCACCCCGCGAGCGCCCATGACCCCCAACGACCGCCTCGACCAGCTGTCCCGCGACCTGCTGGCCACGCCCTATGTCGATCTGAAGGACGTCCAGAAAAGCGTTATCGACCTGATCGCGGCCGAGGCGCCGACGGGGCTGAACCAGGCCCTGCTGGCCGACGACCGCAGCTTCTGGGACCGTCTGGCCGACAAGGTCGCAGCGGTCGGCGGCTCCTGGGCCTTCATCGGCGGCTTCTGCGCCGCTTTGCTGCTGTGGATCGGGCTGAACGTGGGGCTCAGGCCCTTGCACCTGTCATTCGACCCTTATCCCTTCATCTTCCTCAACCTGATCCTGTCGACCGTGGCGGCGATCCAGGCGCCGGTGATCATGATGAGCCAAAACCGCCAGGCCACGAAGGACAGGCTGAACGCCGAGCACGACTATGTGGTCAATCTGCGCGCCGAGCTGGAGATCATGCGTCTGCACGGCAAGCTGGACGCCCTGCGCGAACAGGAGATGGTCGAGATCCTGCGCGGCAACACCGAGGCGCTGGATATCCTAAAGGCCCAGGTGGCCAAGATGACGGAAGACCGTGGCTGATCGGATTGGGGACATGCACATGTGCATGTCCCCACCTTCATCAGGCGCTCTTCGCCGTCCGCCGCAACGCCTGAGGCGGCTGGCGGAAGGCGCGCACGAAGGCGCGCCTTCCCGCCCTAGAAGCCGAAGCGGACGCCGACCAGGGCGCTGGGACCCGACATGTCGATCGACGACTTGGTCTTGGTCGCGCCGGCGGTGACCTCGACCTTCATCGAGCCGACGCGTTCGTAACGGCCTTCGGCGAACAGCGACATGGCCGGCGTGATCGCGACGCTGGCGCCGGCCATGGCGCGCAGGGCCAGGCCGGAGCCCCTGTCATCCAGCAGGCCGTCGTCGAACTTGACCGACGCCGCGCCGAACCCGACGCCCACATAGGGCTTCACCGGACCTTTGACCGGCAAGTCGTAATAGGCGTTCATGTCTAGGGTCACGGTCTTGACCGAGCCGGTCGATTTCACGTTGATGTTCGGCACGACCACGGCCTCGACGTCCTGGCTGTGATAGCCGAGCGCCAATTCAACGCGCCAGTTGCCCTCAAGCTGGGTTCCCCAGGCCAAGACGCCCTGGGCGGCAGTGTCGGCATCGGCCTTGAGCTTGTAGCCCGGCAGCAGGGTGTAGTCGTAGTCGCTCTTGCCGACAAAGCCGCCGGCCACCGAGATGTACTGACCCTTCGCGGCCGAAGCCTTGGCGGGCTTGGCGTCCTGCGCCGAGGCTGCGCCGGCGATCGCCAGGGCGGCGACGGTGGTGGTGATGAACAAACGCATGGAAAAAATTATCCCCCGATATTGACGCGTCCGATAGCGGACGGGACGCCGGTAAGCGGTCTCGGCAAGCGAGTAAATCTCCGGTTGCTCAAGCTTGACCTTTTGTTGCGAACTATGGCGTCGCTGCAACATTCGGTTGCGTCGCGCGCGCCAGCCGCCTCATCGCCTGAGGCGGCTGGCCGAACGCCCTGACGAAGGCTCGGCGCATGCGTTCGGAGTCGCCAAAGCCGGTTTCGAGGGCCACGTCCTCGATCTGTAGCGGCTGGCTGTCGAGCAGGGCGCGAGCCGCCTCGACGCGCAGGCGTTCGACCGCCTTGGCGGGCGTGGCGCCGGTCTCGCTGGTGAACAGCCGCGCGAAGTTGCGGGGGCTCATGGAGGCTTGGCCGGCCAGCTGATCGACGGTCAGCGGCTGGGCCAGGTTCTCGCGGGCCCAGGCCAACAAGCCGTCGAACCGGCCGCCCTGCATCTCCAGCAGGGCCGAGAACTGCGACTGGCCGCCGGGGCGCCGGTGATAGACCACCAACTGCTGGGCGGTCTTTCGCGCGATGTCCTCGCCGAGATCGGCGCCGATCATCGCCAGGGCCATGTCGATGCCGGCGGTGATGCCGGCCGAGCTCCACAGCGAACCGTCCTGGACGAAGATCCGGTCCGGCTCCAACCGCACGGCGGGATAGCGGCGCTGGAAGTCCTGCGATCTTTGCCAGTGGGTGGTGGCGCGTCGACCGTCCAGCAGGCCGGCGGCGGCCAGGACGTAGGTTCCCGAGCAGACGCTGGCGGTGCGGCGGGCCTTGGCGGCCACGTCGCGCACGAAGGCCAGGGTGGTCTCGCAGATGGCCGGCGTGCGCGTGCCCTCACCGCCGGAGACGATCAGGGTGTCCAGGGCGGGCGCGTCCGCGAAGGCGGATGCGGTCATCGCCAACCCCGAAGAGCTGGCCACCGGGCCAGCGTCTCGGGCCAACAGCGCCAGACGGTAGGCGCCCGGCGCGAGACGTCCGGCGATCTCGAACGCCGCGATCGGCCCAGCAGCGTCCAGCAGTTGGAAGTCTTTGAAGATCAAGAAGCCAATTGTGCGGAGCATGGCTGTTTCCGAGGGAATTATGTCATTTAAGCCAGACGCTAGGCCTGCGATGTTGCGGCGTCAATCGGAGGTCTCACCCATGCCCCAGAACGCGCCAAAGAAGCCCGCGCCGTTTCACATCGTCTTCGCCCTGTTTCCGGACGTCACCCACCTGGACTTCACCGGGCCGCACCAGATCCTCAGCCGCCTGCCCGGCGCACAGGTCGTGATCGCCAGCGAGGCGGGCGGCGACGTCGAGGCGGAGGGTCTGGTGTTCGCCCGCGTGGCCAGGCTGGCCGACATCGAGCACTGCGACCTGCTTTGCGTGCCCGGCGGGTTCGGCACGACCCAGGCCATGGCCGACGCGGCTTTCCTGACCCAGCTGCGCCGGCTGGCGGCCGGGGCGCGCTACGTGACCTCGGTCTGCACCGGGTCGCTGTTGCTGGGCGCGGCTGGTCTTCTGGTGGGCAGGCGCGCGGCCTGCCACTGGGCCTGGCGCGACCAGCTGACCCTGTTCGGCGCGATCCCCGACCCGGCTCGGGTGGTGCGCGACGGCAATGTGTTCACCGGCGGCGGGGTGACGGCCGGCATCGACTTCGCCCTGACTATCGCCGCCGAGATCGCCGGCGACGACGTGGCTCAGGCGATCCAGCTGGCCGTCGAATACGCCCCCGCCCCACCGTTCAACGCCGGCCGCCCCGAGACCGCCCCTCCGGCGGTTCTGGAGCGCATCCAGGCGGTCTACGGCAAGGGCATGGACGAGCGGTGGGCGGCGGCGCGGCTGGCGGGCGCGAAGCTGGCGCGGATGGCTTAGGGCGGCAAGAGGCGGCGGAGGTTAGGCGGCGTTGGCCTGCCCTAGCTCCGAGCCACCGGCTGCGGCGCATCGCCCCGCTCGATCTCCTGCATCAGGGCACGGATCATTCGGGCGTGGCCCTCGGCCAGGTCGTCGGCGAACACCGCGCGGGGGGCGTCCGGCGAGATGCCCACGGCCTCATACCGCGCGCCTTGCGGGTCGCGGTAGATTTCGGCTGGCAGGGTCAGCATCCAGCCGTTCGGCAGGGGCTTGTTGAGCTGGTCCGACAGGCCGCCACGGGTGCGCTCGCCCACTTGGACCACGTTGGCCAGGGCGCGCATGGCCAGGGTGAAGGTTTCGCCGGCGCTGACCGTGACATCGCTGGTCACCAGATAGACCGGCCCCAGATAGCGACGCGCCCGCGACGGCTGGACGTGAAAAGCCTGGGGCGTCACATCGCGCGCGCCGACGGCAAACTTGCTCCAGGCCAGGCGCGAGTGGTCGGCGAAGCGTCCGGCGATCCGCAGGCCGATGGCGTCATAGCCGCCGCGATTGTTGCTGACATCGACGATCACCGCCTTGGCGCCGTCAAAGGCTTGCAGCGCGTCGTCCAGCGCGGCGTCGAGCGCGGCGGGGTCGCCCGGCGCGGCCTCCTTGTCGAAGCCGCCCATGGTGACGATGTTGAGATAGCCGACCTCGCCAACCCGGCCCCAGATCACCCGGTTATTGGCGGCCTGGTGGCCACGCCCTTTCAGAACGTCGTCCAGGACGCCGCGCTTGTAGGTCTGGAGCCAAGCCTTCTCGGAGGCGGCGGGATCGGCCTGCCGGGAGTTCGAGCGCACGCGGATCAGGGTGGCGGCCTCGCCGCTCTCGAAGTCGCGGGCCTCGTCGCCCAGGGTGGCCTGCAAGCCGACATGCGGATCGTCAAGACCGACCATCAAGCCGTTCAGCGCGTCGAATAGCGCAGCGCCATTGGTGGCCTTGGCGGCGGCCTTGTCGGCGATGCGGGCCCTCGCGGTCCAATCGACATGGCGCTGGCTGGTCGAGGGATAGAAGGCCGCGAAGGTGTCGGCCGCCAGGGCGGTGATCTTGCGCGGCGTCCAGGCTGTCTTGGCCAGGCAGGCCGCGGGCAGGGCCGGCAAGCGGTCGAACAGATAGCTGGTGTCGGCAGGGCCGGATGACGTCGCCAGGACGTTTGGGCCGGCCAGGTGGCGCACCGCCAGCACACCATCGGGATCGGCCTCAGGGCGCGGATCGGCGTAGCAGGCCGCGCCGACGGCGTGGAACAGCTTGGTCTCGCTGGCGTCGATCCGCACGATGTAGCCATAGCCGCGCGAACGCCAGACGCCCTGGGTCGGGTCAACGGCCTGGGCGTTGGCGGCCGCGCCGGTGAGGGCGACCAGGATGGCGAGGACGGCGCTGCGGCGCTTCATGGACAATCCCCTGCGTTGCACGGGCGGACCTTCGACGGTGTCGGGCGGCCATGGCAAGCGGGAGTATGGGTTTTGACGGTGGCCGACGCCCCCGCCGTCACGATGCGTATTCGCATCGCGCCTCCTCCCCCGCTTCGCGGGTGAAGAGGAGACGGCGAAGCCGACGGAGGGGGCGGTCGGCGCCTTCACCCCACACGAACACTCGTCATCGAGATCGCCGCGAACAGGTCATCGGTGAAGAACGACACCTCATCCCCGGCCTGCTGGGCGCCCAGCACATAAAGCAGGGGCAGGTAGTGCTCGGCGCTGTTGATCGAGGCCTCGGCGTCGGGGCCCAGGGCGCGCCAGTCGATCAGCGGGTCGTGATCGCCGGCCGCGATCAACGCCTTGGCGGTGTCGTTAAAGCGCGGCGCCCAGTCGGGGATCTCGCCGGTGCGAAAGTTCACGGCGCGCAGGTTGTGGACGATGTCGCCGCTGCCGATGATCAGCACACCCTCGTCGCGCAGGGCGGCCAAGCGTCGGCCGGCCTCATAGTGCCAGCGGTCGGAGCGGCCGCGATCCAGGCTCAGCTGCACCACCGGCACATCGGCGTGCGGATACATCGGACGCAGCACGCCCCAGGCGCCGTGGTCCAGGCCTCGGGTCGGGTGCTGCACGACGGGATAGGGCGAAAGTAGCTCCGCTACCCGCGACGCCAGGGCCGGATCGCCCGGCGCGTCGTAGCGCACGTCAAACAGCGCCTGGGGGAAGCCGCCAAAGTCGTGGATGGTCTCGGGGCGCTCGGACGCACCGACCGCGCTGGCCCCCATCGTCTCCCAGTGCGCGCTGATCATCAGCACCGCCTTGGGGCGGGGCAGGGCGGCGCCCAGGGCGGCCCAGGCCTGGCTCCAGGCGTTGTCGGCGATGGCGTTCATCGGCGAGCCGTGGCCGAGGAACAGGACGGGCAGGCGGGCGGTCATGGGCGCGAGGTCCGATCAGCTACTCTATGAGTTACAGATAGGTCGCCGCCGGCGTCTTTCAATACGCACCCGGGAAGGCGCGAGGGCGACCATTTGGCCACATCGTGGCCGTCGCGGGGCCGCTTTTGCGACGCGTGCTTTCCCGGCGCGCCCGGCTTTGTTAAGGCGGAGGCGTTGTGAACGTACCCGTCCTTCCCCCCACGGCTTCCGGCGATGCGACGCCGCCTTCGGACCCGCCGGCCACCCCGGTCGCCGCGCGCCCACTGCGGGCCTCAACCCGGGGCGGCGCGCTGGACCTGCTGCGGCTCGTGGCCTCGTTGCTGATCGTGCTCTATCACTACGGGGCCGAGGGGCCGATGCGCATCGAGCGCTTCTCCCAAATGTTCTCGCGCGGCTTCCTGGCCACCGATTTCTTCCTGATGCTGTCGGGCTATGTGCTGGGCCGGGCCTATGGAGCCTCGACCCTGACGGGGCGCATCAGCCATGGCCGGTTCTGGGTGCGCCGGGTGGGCAGGGTCTGGCCGGGGCACCTGATCGTGCTGGCGACGATGGCGGTCTTGGTGCTGGTGCTCAACAGCCTGGGCACCGACGCCCACAAGCCCTCGCGCTTTGCCTGGGACCAACTGCCGGTCCAGGCCCTGCTGGTCCATGCCTGGGGGTTCAACAGCGACGGCTGGAACCTGCCCAGTTGGTCGCTGTCGGCGCTGGTAGTCTGTTATGCGGTGTTTCCCTGGCTGTGGCGGGCCGCCGACAAGGTGCGCCATCCGTGGCTGCTGCCTTTGGCCGGGGCCCTGGCCTTCGCGCTGTGCGAGGTCGTCGCCCGTCAGGCCTTTCACCACGCCCTGTCGGACCTGCAGTTCCGCTATGGCGTACTACGGGCCTTGCCGTTGTTCATCCTGGGCGTCTGCCTGGCGCGGGCGGTCGAGATGGACTGGCCGTCGGAAAAGGCCGCCAAGGCCCTGCTGGTCGGCGGTTGCGGGCTGCTGGCGGCGATGCAGCCGCTGGACCGCTACGCCCTCCCCGACGAGCTGATTTTCGACATCCCCTGCCTGATCGCCATCGCCGCGATTGTGCTGGGGGCGGGTCGCCTGCCGGTGCGCCATCCCAAGGCCTGGATTGAGGAAGGCGCCAAGCTGTCCTTCGCCCTGTTCATCACCCACATTCTCGTGGGGGTGATCTATTGGAGCGCGGTGCACGAGTTGATTGAGACCGTGCCGATCGGCATCGCCTGGCAGTGGCTGATGTGGCTGGCCTCGTTCCCGATCGCCCTTGGCGCGGCCTTCCTGTTCCACACCTATCTCGATCAGCCGCTGCAAGATCGCATGGCGCCATGGCTACGGGGGCGGCGGTAAGCCCCCTTAAGCCGCGGAGTTCTTCTCGGCGGTTTCGCCGCGCTGCTTTTCCAGCACGCTGGCCAGGCCCTGCAGGATGATGTCTTGCATGGCGGAATTGGCGTCGGCGCGGTGCAGCAGCTTGATCGAGGCGACGTGCACCTTGACGCCGGCCTGCACCGTGGGCGTCAGCGCGCCGGCCTCGTCCAGCAGGTCGCACAGCGAGCGGGCGGCGATCTCGACAGCCTCGTTGCGCTCAGCTCCGCACAAGCTGACGATGTCGGCGGCGCGGGCATAGAGCCCCTCGATCCGCGCGGGCCCGTCGGGGGGGGGGGGGCCCCGGGGCCCCCCCCCCCCGCGGGCGGCCCCGGGGGCGGGTGGGCCCCTCCTGCCCCCCCGCGCCGCGATGTGGTGGCCGATGCCGACCAAAGACGGCTCGCGCAGGGTTTCCAAGGTGGCGTCGGCGCGTTTCAGCGCTTCGCCAACGTATATGCCGCCCTTTTGCGCCATCAGCTGGCCGAGACGCGGCCGCATGCGGCTCTTTTTGACTTCGCTCATGCCAAGGATCTTTGTGGTTTGATGAGCAGGTCCAACTCGTCCTGGCTCATGTTCTGGCCTGAGCCGTCGCTCAATTCAGTGGACTGATCGTCGCGGCGCCGGCCGTCGGGGAATTCGACCGGCGGGCCAGCGTTGCGCCAGCGGCGGTCGGGGCCGATGTAGGTGTCGCACTCTATGAACATGCGATCGCCTTTGGCGACCCAGAGGATTCGCTCCAGCATCACGGTCGGTGAAATCGGCTTGGTGACGATGAAGTTGGCGCCGCAGTCGCGGGCCTTCTCGACGTGGGCGCGACGGGTGTGGGCGGTGACGATGATGGCGGGGGTCATGCGGTTGGCTTCGTCGGACTCGCGGCGCAGCCAGCGGATCAGGTCGTAGCCGTCCATCTCCGGCAGCAGGGCGTTGGTCAGGATCAGATCGACCTGATGATATTTCAGCTCGTTCTGGGCTTCCTGGGCGGTGGTTTTGCGCACGACATTGCGCAGGCCAAAGCTCATCAGCACCCCGACCAGGATGTCGAGCGACTGCGGATTGTCATCAACAATCAGCGCCCGAGCCTTGTCCAGATTGATGTGCTGACTTGGTTGCAACCCAGAGCGCCCCGGTCATCCCGACGAACTGCTGGGACCGTTACTCAATGCGCCCATACGGTTAAGAAACCGCTGTCGCCACGCGGATGGGGCGGATTGTCGCGGAGCAGCTTCACCAGGCTCGCCATGCCCTCGTTCCGCTCCTCCAGGCATTCGCCGGGATGAGCGGATAGAGGAGTGGGTCTCACACGGCGTCCAGGCCAATATCCATCACCAGGGCCGAGTGGGTCAGGGCGCCGACGCTGATCACGTCCACGCCGGCCTCGGCGATGGCCCGGACGGTGGTCAGGTTGACGCCGCCGGAGGCTTCCAGCACTGCACGGCCCTTGGCCAGGGCGACGGCGGTCTTCAGGTCTTCGAGGCTGAAATTGTCGAGCATGACCACGTCGGGGCGGTGCTTCAGCGCGTCTTCCAACTGGTCAAGTCCATCCACCTCGACCTCGACCTTGACCAGGTGGCCGGCGAAGGCGCGGGCCCGGCGGACGGCCTCGCCCACGCCGCCGCAGGCCGCGACGTGGTTGTCCTTGATCAGGATCGCGTCATCCAGGCCAAAGCGGTGGTTGACGCCGCCGCCGCAGCGCACGGCGTATTTCTCCAGGGCCCGCAGGCCGGGCGTGGTCTTGCGGGTGTCGACGATGACGGCGCCCGTGCCCTCGACCAGGCGCACATAGGCCCGCGTCAGGGTGGCGATGCCCGACAGCTTGCCCAGCAAATTCAGCCCTGTGCGCTCGGCGGCCAGCACCGCGCGGGCGTTGCCCTCGGCCCGGGCCAGGACGGCGCCGGGCGCGGCGTCGGCGCCGTCCTGCGTCAAGACCTCGAACGACGCGGTCGAATCCAGGGCGGCCAGCGACAGGCGTGCGCAGGACAGGCCGGCGATCCGGCCCTCCTGCCGCGCGGCCCACACCACCGAAAGCCGAACGTCGGCGTCGATACAGGCCTGGGCGGTGATGTCGCCGGCTCGGCCAAGGTCCTCGGCCAGGGCCAGGTCGATGAGGGGGCGGATCAGCAGGTCGGGGAGGGGGGACGGAACGCTCAAAACAACTCCGACAGCGCGATGCTGATCTGCGGGGCGAACAGGGGCGAGACGGCGGCGTCGTCGCCTTCGAGGACGGTGGTCGAAGCCCAGGTCCCATCAGCTTGCGGTTCGCGGAAAACATTCAGCCTGCGGGCTTCCGGCTCAACCACCCAATATTCCGGCACACTGGCCTTGGCATAGAGTCGGCTCTTCACCGTCAGGTCGTTCTCGCGCGTTGAGATCGATACCTCGGCTACCAGCACGGCCTGTTCGGCCCGAGCGTATTTTTCGCTTTCGCCGCGCCTTATGACGAGCACGTCCGGTTCGGGCGCGCTGCAGGTACCAATCTTCAGCGTGGCGTGGACGATGAAGCGGTGCAGCTTGTCGACGCCAGCCGCCATGGCGGCGGACTTCAGGGCATAGAAAACGCCCCCGGAAACCTCGCCATGATCGCCAGAAGCGGGCGCCATCTGGATGATCTTCCCTTCGATCAGTTCGACGCGCCCTTGGACGCCGGAGAACACGCCCGCCTGGTCCATCAGTTCAAACTGATCGAAGTCGAACAGGAACTCGCTGTCGCCGCGCTCTTCGAAACCCGCATCCGTCGCCGTCATGGCAGAGCCTCCGTTCCTGAAACGTACTCCTATTCCGCCGCGTATCGCAAGCCGGCGGCGGCGCTGTCCAGGGTGATGAAAGTGCGCTCGGCCAAGGTTGCGGCGGGGAAATCGCGGCGGAAATGGCCGCCTCGGCTTTCCTCGCGGGCCAGGGCGGCGCGAGCGATCAGGCCGGCGGCGACCAGGGTTGGGGCCAGGCCGTGCGCCGTTTGCGAGGCGTCGATCACGGTCACGAGGCGGGAAAGGCCCTCGGCGTCGCGGATCACGCCGGCGTCGCGGCTCATCGCCCGGCGCAGGATCTGGAGAGCGGCGTCGGGCAGGTCGGGCGTGGGCTCGGCCGGCAGAGGTTCGCCGCCCATCGCCAGGTCGCGCGCCACGCGCCCGGCCCGGGCGCCGAACACGGCCGCCTCCAGCAGGCTGTTGGAGGCCAGGCGGTTGGCGCCGTGCACGCCCGTGCTGGCGCACTCGCCGGCCGCCAGCAGGCCCGGCAGGCTGGCGCGGCCGTCGAGGTCCGTCGCCACGCCGCCCATGTGATAGTGCACCGCCGGAGTCACCGGGATCGGCTGGACGCGCGGGTCGATCCCCGCGCTCATGCAGGCGGCGAACACGGCCGGGAACTCCTGCGGGAAGTGGGCGCCGACCGCCGTGGTGGCGTCCAGGAGAGCGCCGCGTCCGGCCGAGCGCTCGGCGTTGATGGCGCGGGCCACCACGTCGCGCGGCGCCAGCTCGCGAGCCGTGTGATAGTCGGCCATGAAGGCGCGGCCATCCGTATTGCGCAGGATCGCCCCTTCGCCGCGCAGGGCCTCGGTGGCCAGGGGCGCGGGGTCGCGGCCGATGTCGATGGCCGTGGGGTGGAACTGCACGAACTCCGGATCGGCGATTTCTGCCCCGGCCAGGGCGGCCAGGCCCAGGCCCTCGCCGCGCACTTCGGCCGGGGTGGTTGTGACCGCGTAGAGGCCGCCGACCCCGCCGGTCGCCAGGATGACGCTGGCGGCGTGGATCTCGACAAGCTTGCCGCCGACTTCGGCCAACACGCCGACCACGCGACCGGTCGCGTCCTGGAGCAACCGGCGGGCGCGAGCGTTCTCACGGACCTCGATGGAGGGCGCGGCGCGGACAGTGGCGATGACGGCCGCCATGATCGCCGCGCCGGCCCCGTCGCCGCCGACCCGGGCAACCCGGGCCTTGGCGTGAGCGGCTTCCAGGCTGAGCACGAAGTCGCCATTGGCTTGCCGGTCGAACGGGGCTCCGAGGGCGGCGAGGGCGCGAACCGCGTCCGGGCCTTCGGTGGTCAATAGCGCGACGGCCGCCGGATCGCATAGACCCGCGCCGGCCGCCATGGTGTCTGCGGCATGCAGGGCGGGAGCGTCCTCGTTCGACAGGGCCGCAGCCATGCCGCCCTGCGCCCAGGCGCTGGAGCAGCCGGTCGCCAGCGGCGTCGGCGACAGCACGAGCGCCCGGCGCGGCGCGGCGGCAAGGGCGGCTGTGAGACCCGCCAGGCCCGCCCCGAGGATCACGGGGCCATCGAAGGTAATGCGGTGCTCAATCATCTCAAGCTCACTCCGAAGCCCCTCCCCCTTGCGGGGAGGGATTGGGGTGGGGGTGTCGGCGCTGATTTGGACGTCTGCGCCGACACCCCCCATCCGACCGCTTCGCGGCCACCTTTCCCCGCAAGGGGCGAAGGGAAGGGTTTTCTAGATCATCTCCACATCCACATGATGCTTGGCCTTCACCAGGTCATACCGCGCCGGAACCAGCGGCGGCGGCAGGTCGATCATCCGCTGCACGGCCAGGCGGGCGCGGACGGCGATGGCCGAATCGACGGTCACTTCGTAGCGGTCGTGGACCAGCGCGTCGTGGATGTTCTGGAGGCTAATCCGCTTCATGTGCGGACACAGGTTGCAGGGGCCGATGAACTGGGTGCCGGGCGACTCCGCCTGGACGTTGGAGGCCATCGAGCACTCGGTGATCAGCACCACCTGCCTGGGCTTGCGCACAGCGACATAGTCGTTCATCGCCGCCGTCGAGCCGGCGAAATCGACGGCTTCCAGGATCTCGGTCGGGCATTCGGGGTGAGCCAGGATCTCGGCCCCCGGATAAGCTGCGCGCATGTCGGCGATGTCCTGGGCGTTGAAGCGCTCGTGCACCTCGCAGCGGCCGGCCCAGGCGATGATCTTCACCGAGGTCTGGCGCGCCACGTTGCGGGCCAGGAACTCGTCGGGGATCAGGATCACCTTGTCGACGCCCCATTCGCGGGCCGCCCACTCCACCACCTGCACGGCGTTGGCGCTGGTGCAGCAGATGTCGGTCTCGGCCTTCACGTCGGCGGTGGTGTTGACATAGGTGACGACTGGGACGCCCGGATGACGCGCCTTGATCAGCCGAACATCGGCGCCCGTGATCGAGGAGGCCAGAGAGCAGCCGGCCCGCAGGTCGGGGATCAGCACGCGCTTGTCGGGCGCCAGCACCTTGCTGGTCTCGGCCATGAAGTGGACGCCGGCCTGGACGATGACGGCCGCGTCGCACTGGGCGGCCTCGCGGGCCAGGGCCAGGCTGTCGCCGACGAAGTCGCCCACGCCGTGGAAGATCTCTGGCGTCATGTAGTTGTGGGCCAGGATGACGGCGTTTTTCTCGCGCTTCAACCGGTTGATCTCGCTGATCAAGGGCGCGTGAATCTGCCATTCCAGCGGCGTGACATGGTGCTTGACCTTGTTCCATGCGGCGGCGGTTTCGGCTTCGACATCGGCATTGAAAGCGAGGGGCGCAAAACCGTCGGCCATCTGATCCTCTCTTATGCTCAAACTGAGCATTTCCAGGGTCTCAAAAAACGCCGGAGGACGGAGAGCCCATCGGCGTCACGGCTTTTGCTGAAATTGAGCAAAACCCACGGATCAGATATAGACCTTCCGTCGCCGATTGCAAATCGTCCTGTACGATTCGCCCGACCGCCCTGCCGGTGATGCGTTGTGACCGTCTCTGACTTTCAGGCGGTTTCGAGCCGAGCAACACCAGGCGACAGTCGTTCGACCGAGGATCCTAGGGCGGCGTCTACAGCGGCCCAATGGGCGGTTCACGGGTAGGCGCGGCGCGCGGCGGTGGCCGACGCCAGCTAAGCTGCGGCGAACCCGTTGGAGCCGTGTCGAGGGCATCGCGGGCGCTCGACCGCCCTTTCGAACCCCCAAGGCCCGCGACGGGGTGGCCTGGACGGGCTGGCCAGGATAACACCCGTACATGGCACGAACCAAGCAAAGCGCTGACCTTGAGATCGAAGTTGGCGGACAGCCTTTTGTCTGGCGACTTCACCGCCTGCCCGGATGGTCCAGCGACACCGCGTCACGGCATGGCATGGCGATCGCCGCGCGTCACAAGGAAGGGCAGCGCGAAGCCGTGATGGAGTTTCCGCCTGGCCCTGAGCCTCGGTACGGGGCGCCCGTTCTCAAGGCCTCGCAAATCGCTCCGGACCTCGTTGCGAAGGCCATCGCATCCGCCATCGAGGCGGGGTGGGACCCGCTTTCTCGAGGCAAGACGGTGGCTATCGTCGTGGACGCCACCGGCGCCTGACGCGCGCCGGGTAAGCCGGCGAACGGCTGACCTGGGCTGACCCTCACCCCACCGCCTGGTTCGGTGGGCGCCTGTCCCAGGCGTCGGCCATGGCCCTGGCGAGGGCGTCGAGGGCATAGGGCTTGCGTAGCAGGGGCCAGGAAGTCTCGTGGGCGCGGACCAATTCCTGGCCGGCATAGCCCGAACTGAGCAGGATCGGCAGATCCGGACGCTCGTGCGACAGGGTGATGGCCAGATCGACCCCGCTCTTGCCCCCAGGCATCATCACGTCGGTGATCACCAGGGCCAGGGTGGGATCGGCGCGCGTGATGGCCAGGGCCTGATCGGCGCTGGCCGCCCGGCTGACCATGTGGCCCAGCTCGTCGAGCATGGCCTCGATCAGGTCGCCGACCTCGACGTCGTCCTCGACCAGCAGCACATGGGCGGTGGCGCGGGTGGCCGGCGGCGCCACGCTCAGGACCTCAACGCTCGAGAAGGCCTCGCGCACCGGCAGCGTCATGGCCACGGTCGTACCTTCGCCGACAGTGGAGTCGATCGTCACCTCGCCACCGCTCTGCCGGGCGAAGCCATAGACCTGCGACAGGCCCAGCCCCGTGCCCTTGCCGACCGGCTTGGTAGTGTAGAACGGCTCGAAGGCCCGCTCCATGGTTTTGGCGTCCATGCCGGCTCCGGTGTCGCGCACGGCGACGCGCAGATAGCGGCCGGCCGGCAGCTCACCCCGGGGCTCGGCCAGGTCCACCGCTGCGGAAAGGATGGCGATGGCGCCGCCAGGCGGCGTGGCGTCGCGGGCGTTGACCACCATGTTCAGCAGGGCGGCCTCGAACTGGCCGGAATCGGTCAGGGTCGTGCGCTCGCCCGCCTGAAGGTCGAGGCTGAGCGTCAGGCCCTCGCCGATGGCGCGGCGCAGCAGGCTCTCGCTATCGACGATCATCGCGTCGATGCGGCAGATTTCGGGATGTAACGGCTGGCGGCGAGCGAAGGCGAGCAGATGCTGGGTCAGCTTTTCGCCGCGCCGCGCTGCGGCCTGGGCGGCGCTCACCATCCGCTCACGCCGCGTTTCATCTTGCGGATTGCGCTGCAGCACGTCCAGCGCGCCGATGATCACCGTCAGCAGGTTGTTGAAGTCATGAGCCACCCCGCCGGTCAGCTGGCCGATGGCCTCCAGCTTCTGGGATTGGGTCAGGGCGGCCTGGGCGACATCGCGCTCGGACAGGGCTTCCTGCACGCGGTCGGCCAGCAGCTCATTGAGGTTGGTCAGCTTGGCCTCGGCCTCCTTGGTGTCCGTGAAGTCGAAGGCGATGCCGATGAAGCCGTTGAACACCTGGCCTGGCCCGTGGCGCGGCTGGGAGAACGATTTCAGCCAGCGCATCTCGCCGTCGAACCGCCGGTAGCGACCCTCCAGGCTGAAGGGCTTGCGCGACGCCTCGCCGGAAATCTGGGCCTTGAGAATGACCTGCAGGTCGTCGGCGTGCAGCCGCGAGCGCCAGTCCAGGATCAAGGCGTCTTCAAAGGTCACTCCGGCGAAGTCCACATAGGCGGCGTTGACAAAGATCCGCACGCCATCCTCGCCGCTGATCCACATCAAGGCCGGGGCGCTGTCGGCCAGGGAGCGGAAACGCGCTTCGCTCTCGCGCAGGCTCTCCTCGGCCTGGCGGCGCGTGGTGACGTCGAAATTGACGCCGAGAACCTTAGTGGCGCGGCCTTCCGCGTCGCGATACACCTCGCCGCGTCCGTGGATCCAGCGCTCGCCGCCGGGCGCGCCGATCAGCCGATATTCGACCTCATAGAGCGGCCCGGTCTTCACGGCTTCGCGGATACGGGCCGCCATCATGACGCGATCGTCGGGATGGACCAAATCCAGCAGGCCGGCCAGGTCGAGCGGACTCGCCGTGGTGACGCCCAGGTTCTTGCGCGCGGCGGGCGACAGCTGCAGCTCGTTGTTCAGCAAGTCCCATTCCCAGGGACCGACGCCGGCTGCGGTCTGTGTCATCTCTAGGCGAAGCTCGGCCTTGATCTGGAGGCGGCGGGCCAGGGCGAGGCTGACGAGGGCGATGCGCAGCCCCTCGGCCACGACGATGGTGATCGCCCCCGAAACCACGAACAGCACCAGGGTGGCGATCTCGCTCTCGTCAAGGCCCTCGCCTTGCCCTCCGCCCCACAGCCACCAGGCAAAAACCGCCCCGGCGACCAGTGGCGCGACGCCCCAACGCCAGCCGGTATAGAGCGTGACCAGAATCATCGCCGGGAAAAAGGCCTGGGTGACGCCGATACTGCCGCTCAGGCCCAGCAAGGCGATGCGCAGCCCCATCGCGACGGCGATGGCGGCCACCGTGGCCAGGGTCGCCCGCCAAAGGGGCGGCGGCGCCTTGGGCACCAACCACGCGCTCAGCACATCAGGCGAAAAGCGCCCTTGCTGCGTTGCGAGTGGTTCTTGTGACTTCATGGGGCCCTGGCGCACGTACGTCTTGCCAAGAGCATGGACACGCTTACCTAAGACACGCAACACGCAACACGCAACACGCAACACGCAACACGCAACACGCAACACGCAACACGCAACACGGGAGATGACGATGGCTGCGAACCTGAACACCGGCTTCACGACGAAACAACGCAGCGACATTGTCGCCGGCCTGAACAAGGTCCTGGCTGACAGCTATGCTTTGTATCTCAAGACCCACGGCTATCACTGGAACGTGCGCGGCCCCAATTTCCAGGCGCTGCACGTGCTGCTCGAAGGCCAATACACCGAGGAATGGACGGCGCTTGACGCGATCGCCGAGCGCATTCGCGCGCTGGGCGAACTGGCCCCCATGGGCTACGGCGCGTTCGGAAACCTCTCGAGCATCAAGGATGGCGACGCCGAGAAGGAGTGGGAAGGCATGTTCAAGGAACTCCAGGCCGACAACGAGACCGTGATCGCCACCCTGCGCGACGCTTTCGGAGCGGCCGAGGAAGCTGGCGACGAGGCCACCGCCGATCTCTATACCCAGCGCCTGGCCGCCCACGAAAAGCATGCCTGGATGATCCGCTCCACGCTGGGCGGGAAATAGTCTGCCAAGCTCTAGTCAAACCCATGCCGTCAAGGCCGCCGCGGCGCTCGTCGCCTCCGGCGGCCTTTCCGCGTGCGCGACAACCTATTATCTCCCGGCCGGATCCGGCCGGCCCAAGGCCATCGTCACCATCGCCGGCTCTCTGTCCGACGCCGGCCTGGCCCGCTACACCGCCAATATGGATCTGGCGATGCTGGCCTTGGCCCGGCGGCACGACCCGCGGCCGCACAAGGACTATTGGGGCCGCGTCGCGGGCTGGGAGAAGCTGGATCTCCACCTGATCCCCCGCCTGGGCGACCGCGATGCGGATTTCGAGGAAGCCCGGCTGATCAACAGCTTCAAGCAGGCGTCGCCCCTAACGATGGAGGCGGCCAGGCCCTTCAAGATCAGCGGGCCGCCGCTGGAGCGGGACAAGGCCCTGCGCTGCCTGACCCAGGCGGTCTATTTCGAGGCCGGGTTCGAGCCGGTGGACGGTCAGCAGGCCGTGGCCCAGACCGTGCTCAACCGGATGCGCCATCCGGGCTATCCCAAGTCGGTCTGCGGCGTGGTCTACGAGGGCGCGGCGCGGGGCACGGGCTGCCAGTTCAGCTTCACCTGCGACGGCTCGCTGGAGCGGGCGATCAGCCCGACCGTGTGGGACAACGCCCAGATCATCGCCAAGCGGGCCCTGGCGGGCTTCGTGATGAAGGGCGTCGGCACCGCCACCCACTACCACGCCAACTACGTCTATCCGTATTGGGCGCCGACCCTGGTCAAGCTGCGCACCGTGGGCGCTCATATCTTCTACCGCTGGACCGGACCGTCGGGCCAGGTGACGGCGTTCCGCAGCAAGTATTCGGCTCACGAGGACGTTTCGGCCGAGATCATGATGGGCGCCGATCCGCGCACCCTGGAGGCCGCGCCGCCTGAGATTCTGGCGCAGGAACAGGCCGAAACCCGGGCGGCGACGTTCGCCGCCGCCCAGGCCTCCGGCGCCGCGCCAATGCCGTCCGGCGACCCGGCCACGATCGTTGGTCATGATGGCGTGGTCGAAACCCTCGCGCCCCTGGCGGGCGATCCGGCCATGGCCATGCGCGGCGGTCGCCGCGTGCCGACCGCCGAAGAGGTGGCCAAGATCAACAAGTCACTCGAAGGCCTGTCGGAGTCCGCCGCAGAACCCGCCAAGCCGGCCGAACCTCCGCCGCCTCCGCCGCCCAAGAAGAAGCCCAGCTATTTTGGCTCGGACAAACCCAGGCCGGACCTGCCGATGTAGTCCCTGTTCCCGTCGTCGCCCGCAGGGGGTGTCAGCGAGAGCCAAGGAAAGAATATGACCTCGACGCTAAGCAAGGATCAATCCCAGCTGCCCTGACCTACCCGTCACGCCTGGCCGGCGGATGGTGAAACAAGTTGGCGGGCAGTTCGCTCAGCGACTTGAGGCCGGCGATCGGCATGAATCGGCGCCAAGGGCGGCGACGGGACGCAGGGTCCAGGCGTCTTGCAGGGGGAGCGAGGCGGGCATGGCGGGCCAGCCTAGGCGCGAGGTGTGGACGGGCCATCGGGCAAAACCCACCGCGCGCGCGGGGTTGTCACCGGGTGAGGCGAAGGTTCAAGCTCGACAAGCTCGACAAGCTCGACAAGCTCGACAAGCTCGACAAGCTCGACAAGCTCGACAAGCTCGACAAGCTCGACAAGCTCGCAGCCGTTCAGCAAGGTTTAACCTCAGGGCGTGCAGTGGAGAGCGGCTGGGTCCCGCCTCGCCCTTAAGTCGCCGCCTTCCACCCTCCGCCCAAGGCCTGGATCAGGGTCACCGCCGTGGTCTGGCGCTGGACTGCAGCGGTCAGCAGCGCGCGGCGGGCCGAGAGGGCCGAAGCTTTGGCCTGGACGACGTCGGTGTAGGCGACCTGGCCGGCCTTGTACTGGTTGAGGATCATCTGCTCGGTCTGGTCGGCGGCGCTGGAGCTGGTCTGCAGCAGAGTGTATCGGCGCGCGGGTACGCGGGTGGCGGTGAGCTGGTTCTCGACATCCTCGAAGGCGGTCAGCACGGTCTGGCGATAGTCGGCGACCGAGGCGTCGTAAGCGACGCGAGCCTGCTCAACCCGAGCCTTGCGGGCCCCGGCGTCGAACAGCGTCTGGGCGGCGGAGAGGCCCAGCGACCAGGTGTTGGCCGAGGCGCTGAACAGGTTGCCCAGGCTTGAGCTGCTGGAATTGCCCGAGCCCGAAAGGTTCAGGGTTGGGAAGAAGGCGGCGCGGGCCACGCCGATGTCGGCGTTGGCGGCGGCCACCCTGGGCTCGGCGCCGGCGATGTCGGGGCGACGTTCCAGTAGCTCGGAGGGCACGCCGGTTGGGACGTCGGTCAGATGCGTGGTCCAGGCGGGATCGGCGGCCAGCTTGAAGGCGCTGGCCGGTTCGCCGACCAGGGTGGCGATGGCGTTTTCGTAGGTGGCGCGGTTCTGAGTCAGGCTTTCCAGATCAGCCTGGGCGTTGGCCAACTGGGTCTGGGCCTGCAGCACGTCGGACTTGGGCGCGATGCCGGCGGCGTAGCGGTTCTGGGTGATGGTCAGGCCGCGCTGGGAGCCCTCGACCGTGCGATGCACCAAGGCGATCTCGGCGTCGGCCTGGCGCAGGCCCAGATAGTTCACCGCCAGCTCGCCCTGCATCGACAGCCGCGCGCCGGCCAGGTCGGCGGCGCTGGCCTGCTCGCGGGCACGGGCGCCGGTGACGCCGTTGCGGATGCGACCCCAGAGGTCGGGCTCCCAGCCCGCGCCGAGGCCGACCTGGTAGCGCGTACCGCTGGACGAACCATTCGTCGCCGAGCCCAAGCCGCCCCCGTCGCTCCGCCCGACAGGTCGATGGTCGGGAACAGGCTGGCGCGCTGCTCGCGGACGATGGCGCGGGCCTGGCGGTAGCTGGGCTCGGCGGCGGCGATCGTCTGGTTCGAGACATTGACCCGGGCGATCAGCATGTCGAGTTGCGGATCGCCCAGCAGGGTCCACCAGTCGCCGCGATCGGCCAGGTCGCCCGGCGTGGCGACCTTCCAGCCATCCAGCGCCTTGAAACCCCCGGGCAGAGGCGTGGCGGTGGCCAGGCCCGGCGTTTGATAGGCCGGGCCGACCGTGCAGGCCGACAGCAGCGCCAGGGCGGAAACGGCCAGGAGGGTGCGGGGAAACATCAGGCGGGCTCCGGATCGGACGGCCTGTGGGCCAGATGGCGCTCGTCGCGCTTCCGGGACCTACGTCGATCGGGGACATGACCAAGGGCATGTCCCCGCGCCTAAGCCGCCTCGATGTCCGGCAGGGCCGGCCGAACCGCTCTAGACCAGTTTCCCGCCCATGATCACCAGCCGCCCTGGATTGAAGAACGGCAGGCTCAGGGTCACGGCGATCATCACCTCGAAGGCCAGGCTGCCGAAATTGACGCGGGTGCGGGCCCGGTCGACCAGGGCCGAGACGGCCCGGCCGAGCGCGGCGCCGAACCAGGCCATGGCCAGGGCGAAGGCCATGGCCGCGCCGACGCTGGGCTGGTAGCCGAGGAAGAGCGCCGTCGTGGCGTGCGACAGGATCAGCAGGCCGCCGAACGCCCGGCCCTGGGTCAGGGCGTCGACCGACGGAGCCGCGCCCTCAGCCAGGTCGAGACTGGCCCATCCCGCCAAGCCTCGCGCGGCGCCAGGGCGGGTCAGGGTCAGCCCTCCCAGCACGCCGCCGATCACGCAGGCGATCACCGCCAGGACCAGCGAAAGACCGTAACTCGACATCATGACTCCAAGTCCGTCACGCGGGCGCCCGGCAGGCTGCCTCGCGGTTTGAACGCCGTCGAGCGCGCGAAGTCGCTGATCTCTAAGGCGATGTGATCGATCATCAGCGCACCTTGATGTGGAACACGACCTTGCGGTCGCTCGGGCTGTCTGGCCGCCACGGCTGCTTGAGGGTGAAGGCCAGGTCGGCCTTGCCCATGCCCACCGCCTGGTAGCGGTAGATCGTCTGGACCGGCGCGCCGGGCATCTTGGCGTCGGTGATCTGGCTGGAGCCGCCGCCGAGGATCAGGATCGGCGCCTCCTCATCCAGCCGCCAGGCGTAGCCCGTGCCGGAATTCAGCGGCAGGGCGATCTCCAGCCCCTGGCCGCGCGCCAGGGTGATCGCGCCCGCATCGGCGTCGGTGACCGTGCGTACGGGCGGCGGCGGGGCGCTGGCGCAACCGGCGACGAGGAGGGCGGTGGCCAGGGCCAGGGCGGGAAGCGTCTTCATGGCGTCTTTTTCTGTCCCTATGATCTTTCATCGAACCGGCTTTGGCGCGCTTTGCCCACAGCTAATCGGCGGCCCTCGTCCTTGACTTGCGCCACCCCCAGCCTTAACTCCTGCCCGGCGTTGGCACTCGGTGGGAGTGACTGCTAACAGCACCGCTCCCCGCCTGCCTTCGAACCGTAATTCTAACCGTCCCGACGGAGAAGACCCTATGAAGTTTCGTCCTCTTGGCGACCGCGTCCTCGTGAAGCGAGTCGAAGAAGAAACCAAAACCAAGGGCGGGATCATCATCCCCGACACCGCCAAGGAAAAGCCGCAAGAAGGCGAAGTCGTCGCTGTCGGCCCCGGCGCCCGCAATGACAAGGGCGACGTCGTCGCTCTCGACCTGAAGGCCGGCGACAAGATCCTGTTCGGCAAGTGGTCGGGCAGCGAAGTGAAGGTCGACGGTGAAGACCTGCTGATCATGAAGGAAAGCGACGTCCTGGGCGTGATCGAGGCCTAACGGCTTCTCTCGTTCGAACCGCTCTCCACTCCAGTTTCTCATTTAGAAGGGCTCATACACATGGCCGCTAAAGACGTTTATTTCTCCTCGGACGCTCGCGACAAGATGCTGCGCGGCGTCAACATCCTCGCCAATGCGGTGAAGGTGACCCTCGGCCCCAAGGGCCGCAATGTCGTGATCGAAAAGTCCTTCGGCGCCCCGCGCTCGACCAAGGACGGCGTCTCGGTCGCCAAGGAAATCGAACTGGCTGACCGCTTCGAGAACCTCGGCGCGCAGATGATCCGCGAAGTCGCTTCGAAGACCAATGACAAGGCCGGCGACGGCACCACCACCGCGACCGTCCTGGCCCAGGCCATCGTGCAGGAAGGCCTCAAGTCGGTCGCCGCCGGCATGAACCCGATGGACCTGAAGCGCGGCATCGACAAGGCCGTCGCCATCGTCGTCGCCGACATCAAGGCGTCGTCGAAGAAGGTCACGACCAACACCGAAATCGCTCAGGTCGGCACCATCTCGGCCAATGGCGACAAGGACGTCGGCGAGATGATCGCCAAGGCCATGGACAAGGTCGGCAACGAAGGCGTCATCACCGTCGAGGAAGCCAAGACCGCCGAGACCGAACTCGACGTCGTCGAGGGCATGCAGTTCGACCGCGGCTATCTGTCGCCCTACTTCATCACCAACGCCGACAAGATGGAAGTTCAGCTCGAAGAGCCGCTCATCCTGCTGTTCGAAAAGAAGCTCTCGTCGCTGCAGCCGCTGCTGCCGGTGCTGGAAGCCGTCGTCCAGTCGGGCCGTCCCTTGGTGATCATCGCCGAAGACGTCGAGGGCGAAGCCCTGGCCACCCTGGTGGTCAACAAGCTGCGGGGCGGCCTGCGCGTCGCCGCCGTCAAGGCCCCGGGCTTTGGTGATCGTCGCAAGGCGATGCTGGAAGACCTGGCCATCCTGACCGGCGCTCAAGTCGTGTCGGAAGACCTGGGCATCAAGCTCGAGAACGTGTCGCTCGACATGCTCGGCAAGGCCAAGAAGGTCACCATCACCAAGGACGACACCACCATCGTGGACGGCGTCGGCGAGAAGACCGCGATCGAAGCGCGCATCACCCAGATCAAGCGCCAGATCGAAGACACCACGTCGGACTACGACAAGGAAAAGCTGCAAGAACGTCTGGCCAAGCTGGCCGGCGGCGTTGCCGTGATCCGCGTCGGCGGCTCGACCGAAGTCGAGGTGAAGGAAAAGAAGGACCGCGTCGACGACGCCCTCAACGCCACCCGCGCGGCCGTTGAAGAAGGCATCGTCCCCGGCGGCGGCGTCGCCCTGCTGAAGGCCTCCAAGGCCCTGGCCGGCCTGACCGGCGAAAACGCCGACCAGACCGCCGGCATCGCGATCATCCGTCGCGCCCTGCAGGCCCCGATCCGCCAGATCGCCGAAAACGCCGGCGTCGAAGGCTCGATCGTGGTCGGCAAGGTTCTGGAAAGCGACTCGCCGACCTTCGGCTTCAACGCCCAGACCGAAATGTATGTCGACCTGATCGTGGACGGCGTCATCGACCCGGCCAAGGTTGTCCGCACCGCTCTGCAGGACGCCGCCTCGGTGGCCGGCCTGCTGATCACCACGGAAGCCGCGATCGTCGAGTCACCCAAGAAGGGCGGCGCCGGCGGCGCTCCCGGCGGCGGCATGGGCGGCATGGGCGACATGGACTTCTAGTCCACGCGCTCAGCTGCTTGCTGAATGTTAAGGAATGGGGCGGGGCCGAAAGGTCCCGCCCTTTTTCTTTTTGGGGTGATGGAGGGGTGCTGGTCGCGGATAGGCCGCGTGTCCTTCGGGTAATCCGACCCTCGCTTCGCTCTAGCTTCTGACTCATTGCGGCCGCTAGGAACGGATCCACTTATCTTGGGAGAAGCGTACCCTTACGGACCTGTTTCTCACAGTCCCAAGCAAGCATTCCGTTGTCGGTAGACCATTGCGCACTGAGCACTTGGCCATTGGCAACGACCGCCGACACCCAAACATCTCGCCGCTCAACCTTTTTGTTAAGCGTATCGACCAAACCACAAGTGTAATAGCCGTCACGCCCAGCAACCAGTTGATATGGCCATTTGAACGTCACAGAGTTCGGGTCTTTCATTTTGCTCGCGAGCGCCGCGTCGGCCATCGCGCTAAATTCCTCCAAATTCGGCTGAGGGCCAATGCTGCCCGACGCGGGTGAAGTAGCGACCAATAAAATAATCGCTGCGGACGCAATCATCGACACGGTTCCTCCTTTTTGTCGGGTTGTAAATATCAGACTCGGACACAGCTTAAGCTGCATCGCGCGTGGCGTAACTAGCATCTACGACCGCAAACCACGCTTCTCCGTGGTTCCGAACGTCCGCTCCCCGGCGAACGCCCGCATCCGCCCCGGATGCGGCCACGCCTTAAAGCCTTGGTGGATCGGAGCTCTGGCGTCTGGCCGAGTCAAGGACGACGCTCTCGCGTCGCCGCGCCGCGGCGGCCCTTCGGGCCGTCCTTGACTCGGCC